>DATGJU010000391.1:0-13959 GCA_035295045.1 Chthonomonadaceae bacterium | reverse complement strand
ACGGCCATCTGTCTTGCTCTCCTCCTCGGGAAGTGGCGCTCACGCGCTCCGACTCAATAATACCCGAAATGAGTTCATGCGCTCCCACCCCAACCCCGTCCCGCAAGCGGGACCTACCCCCAACTCCCTCCCGCAAGCGGGAAGGGGCGATTCCCCATTCTCCCCCTTCCCGCTTGCAGGAAGGCGGGTACCCGCGCGCGGGTGGTGGGGGTTAGGTGCGCGTACGGCCGGGAGGTTAGGCCCAATGCCTTCTACAAAAGGCGCCGGGCTTGAAACGCCGGTCGAAGTTTGCAAAGTCCAGCTTCGTGGAGTCGATGTTGAACCCGCGAAGGCGGGTTTCGTAAGCTCAGACCGGTACTTCAGTGCCCTGGACTCTTATGCAAATGCCGGGCCTAGGCCAGCGCGCCGGCGAGCAGCTTCTCCGTCTGAAGCGCGGCATCGAGCGACGCCAGGTTGGGCTGAATCGCGACGGTCGAGCCGAGCTGCCCGACCACGACCTCCTGCGTCTTCAAGCCGTTGCCGGTGATCGCGATGACCACCACGTCGTCCTTCCCAAATCGGCCCTGCTCCGCCAGGCGCTTCGCCGTGGAAACGGTGACGCCGCCCGCCGTCTCCGTGAAGATGCCCTCGGTCCTTCCCAGCAGCCGGATGCCGTCCAGCACCTCGTCCTCCGTCACGTCGTCCGCCCAGCCGCCGGACCGTCGCACCGTGTCCATGGCGATATAGCCGTCGGCGGGGTTGCCGATTGCGATGGATTTCGCGATCGTGTTCGGCTTTTGCGGCCGGAACACCTCGGCCTTTGTCTTGATGGCGGTGGTGATCGGCGAGCAACCCTTGGCCTGCGCCGCGTACATCTTCGTCGGTACGCCGCCCTCCAGAAGGCCCAGCCTGTCCAGCTCGTTCAGGCCCTTGTAGATCTTGCTGATGAGCGAGCCGCCCGCGCACGGCACCACGACATGGTCCGGCGCGCGCCAGCCAAGCTGCTCCGCGATCTCGTAGCCGAACGTCTTGGAGCCGTCCCCGTAGAACGGCCGCAGGTTGATGTTGACGAACGCCCAGCCGTACTTGCCGCCGGCCTCGACGCACAGACGGTTCACCTCGTCGTAGTTGCCGCTCACGGAGAGCACGTTTGCGCCGTAGATCAGCGTGCCGAGCACCTTGCCCTGTTCCAGATCCGACGGTATGAAGACGTATGCCGTGAATCCTCCCTCGGCGGCGTGCGCGGCGACTGAGTTGGCGAGATTGCCCGTAGAGGCGCAGGCGACGGTGTCGTAGCCGAACTCCCGCGCCTTTGTCAGGGCGCAGGCCACGACACGATCCTTGAATGAGAGCGTCGGGTGGTTGACGGCGTCGTTCTTGAGATACAGATTGTTCAGGCCCAGTTCGTGGCCCAGCCGCTCCGCCTTCACCAGAGGCGTCCAGCCGACGTTCTTCCCGACGGTTGGCGGTCCCTCGACCGGCAGCAGGTCGTGGTAGCGCCACATGGAGGGCGGTCCCGCGGCGATCTTCTCGCGTGTGATGCGCGGGGCGATCTCCTCCCAGTTCAGCTGCACCTCGAGCGGCCCGAAACAGAGCTCGCAAACGTGGACCGGACTTACGGGATACTCCTCCCCGCACTCGCGACACTTCAGCCCCAGCGCCTTCGGCATGATCGTATCCCTTTCTCTACGGATAATTCTGGTCCGGCAATAATGTCGTTGGCGGCTGACCGTCGCGCAAATCGATCCTCCCGAATCGAAAACGCCTCGCGCCGCCATGCGCATAGCGCGCACAGGACGAGAGGCGTGGGCCTTCGTGGTTCCACCTGGTTTCACCGCGTTCTCGCGAATCGCGGCCTCAGCGGGTGCGCAGCAGCCTCATCGGCGCGACACCCTAACCCTGTAACGGGAGCCCCCCGGCGCCGCTTAGTTGTCCCGGCGCAAATCACGTCGGTACGTTCTGCTGCGCGGCTCAAAGGCCATTTCTGCGGTCTCGCTGGCGCCGGCTCTCACCTTACCCGGCTCTCTGTGTCTGCGCTTACCGCTTACTCCACCTTATCGATGCCTTGTGGTTCGCTATGGTCGCCCGGCAAGCGCTCGGGCGCATTTGTGGTCCGCTATACAATGATTGCAATCGTTGGAGCGAGAGCGAAAATCAGTATACATTGTTCGGCCGGACCCTGTCAAGCGCCGCCCGGTCCTTTTTTGCCCGGCTCGATCAGCTCCGTCTCCAGGTCCGATCGGACGGTCATGGTGAGAATCTGCGATGGCTTTGCCGGGAGCGCTGCCGGAGCGGGGGCCGCGCCCTTCTTGCGCTTCGGCGTCGCAGCAGGCGGCGTCGGCTTGCCGATCGCCACGGACATGGTCGTGATACCCCTGCTCGAAGACCGGACCACGAGTCCTTCGGCGACCGCGAAGTCGATGTCGTCGGTCACAACCGATGTACCGGTCATCGTGCTCGCCGCGTCGGCCGGCCTGTCCGTCGGCTGCAGCGCAGCGTCCAGGTAGCCCTTCACCGGCGTGGTGACCACGAGGTGCAGCCGCGCCGTCCGATACTTGCCGATGTTCTCCATTCGGACGAGCGTGCCCTTGATTGTGCTCGACGGCTTGCCGGGGATGTCCTGGACCTGCACCGACTGCGACCAGGTTTCGCCGACCTTGATCGGCTTCGCCGGAAGCGCGAGACCCTGCATGCTGTAGAGCCCGCGGCCGAGCATCGCGCCGTACATCGGATTGGAGGACGCCGTTTCTGACTCGCGTTTGACCGACAGCAGCTTGCCTTGCCCGTCGTAGGACATAAGGGCGGGCTTGATGTCGTTCGGGAGCACGGAGGGCTGGCCGGGAAGCGAGTTCTGGCCCGTCGTGGTAACGTCCAGGTCGCCGCCGCCCGTGGCGCCGGCACGGCGCACCTTGACGTCTTGCGTGGCGTTCACGGCTATCGTGGCGCCGCCCATGGCCTCGCCGCTGCCGTTTTGCGAGGGCGCCGCGCCGCCGAGCTGTGGCGGAAGCCTGATGCCGAACTGCATCTTGGCCTGGTACTTGAGCGCCTCGCCGGGCTTGAACTTCACCTGAAGCACAAGCTGGCCTGTATCCACGGCGTCGGCCATTGCACGGTCCTCCGCAACGTACGATGCCGCGCCGGCGGCGGCTGACGCCACGGCAAGGCCTGCGGCGAACCGCAGGGAGCGGCGTGAGAGATTCAGTATCACGTTCTATCCTCTTTGCTGGGGCGGCTCGGCTCGGTTGCCGCCGCCCGGACCTAACCCTTGGCTGCCGCGGCCTTCGTCGCCGCTCTCTTGCCTCCGCCGGTATGTCCCGCGTCGGTCGCGGTCTTGGCGGGCGCGGGCTTTGCCGCCGGCGACACGTAGAGCCGGGCCTTGATGTCTATATCGGTCACAACCTGCGTGCCCGGCTTGTCCGGGTCCGGTAGGGTCCGCTTCAGGCTCGCGACCATAGTGAGCTTCGCGCCGGTTGCGCGGCCCGTCGCGGAACCGCTCGGGGCCGCCCCGTCGGCACCGGCGGCGAACTGCTCCGTGCCTTTCAGCGACACGTTCCCGACGAGCGTGCCCACGGCGGCCTTGGCGTCGGTCGTCGAGTTGCCCTCTTTGTCCAGTTGCGAGTCGACCGTCGAGTCGGCCTGCTGCCAGACAACCGCCTGGACGCTCTTGGCGTTCCCTGCGATGGACTGCAGGCGGCCGGTGTAGGTTGTCTTGCCGGGCTTCGAGCCGAGCAGGCCGTCCGTGAACGGCCACTGGTCTCCGGTCTTCACCGGTTTGTCGGAGAGCGTGATCGGAGCGGTAACCAGGAAAAGCTTGCGCAGGTCGATGCCGATATCGAGCTTCATCGAAGACGAGTCGCCGCCCCGGATGCTGGCTATCTCGCCCGTCGGCTTGAACGTAGCGGTGGCGTTGAACATCTTCTGGACCTGCTCCAGCGGGACCGGAAGCTCCGCAACGTCCTTGTCGTCCATCTTGAGCGTAACGCCTTCGGGCGGCTCCGCTCGCAGTACGGCCAGGGCGGCCTGCTCCACGTTGAACTCCACGTCCGCGCCCTTGTCCGATTCCTTCTTGACTGTCGCGGCGTAATCGAGCTGGATCATCAGGTGGACGGCCTCGCTGCCCTCCGTCACGAATGGCGGAAAGTGGCCGTTGAAGTATCCGACCACATGGTAGCGCCGCACGTCGCCAGTCTTATAACCATAGGCGAGCCGCAGAGGCGTGGCGATCGACTTCGTCGGCGCGGGCGCGGGTACGCCATGCTTGTCCGGCCCGCCAGCGGCCGTCGCGGAGGCGCCGGCGAACAGCGTGACCAGAGCTGCCGCGATGCCAACTGCCCGGCGGCGCGCGGAAGCCGCCAGCAATATGGGCCACTGGCGCGCCGGCATCGACGCGGCGGCACGATCCGCGGACCATGGCGTGGTCCGCGCTAGTTCACTTGGTGTCATAGGAAGGACGCCCCTTATGGAGACGGAGGTTATACCAAAGTATACCATCTGTCGGCACGCACCTACCTTAGTCGTCGCCGGGCCGTGATAGTTGCAGACGGACTTCCGATCGTTTGACACGGCTTCTTGGCGCATGATACAATGTCGAAACGATGCTGCCCAACCACCCGCTATTCTCCGAAGCCGGCGCCTTCGACGATCCGCACTTGCAATGGGCAAGGCTGACGGGCCGGACGCCGAAGGCGGATCGCGATCGGCTGGAGGCGTCGTTTCGCCTTGCGCTGCGGCTGCACGCAGCGCACGCGCGTTCCTCGGCCCAGCAGCCGGGCAGCGTAACCTCCATGTCGCACGTCGTCCGAAGTGGGTGCATCCTCGCCCTCGAGTGGGACGTGCCCGAGCCGGAGGCCATTGCGACCGCGCTGCTGCACGATTCCCTGGAGGAGTGCGCGCAGTCCGAGCAGTCTGCAATTGCCGCGGAGATCGAGCAGACGGCGGGACCCGACGTCTCGCAGGCGGTCTGGAAGCTGACTCGGTTCTCGCTGCCGGAGGCGGTTCCCGCGGAAACGCGAGGCAGGCGGGACGCGGAGTATTTTCGCGGTATCCGGACCGCGGCGCGGTGGGTCCGGCTCGTCAAGTGCGCCGTGCGCCTCGACAGCCTCCGTGACGCCGTAATGCGCTCCGACCGCGCGGCGTGGCGCGCTGCGGGAGTCGAGACCATGGGCTGGCATCTCTACCTGGCGCGCGAGACCTCCGCGATCGCAGAGGCATCGCTCTTCGCCGCACTGGTGGACGGCGAGCGCTACTTCAACGGCGCCGTGCCCGTCTGGGCGGACGGCCATCTCGTCGATCCGGACGCCGCTCGCTCGGTGCCGGAGCACATAGCGCTGGCGCACGAGGTGGTGGGTGTCGCGGTCCGCGGCGCCAGTCTCGTCGTCGGCACGACGCGACCGCTCGATACGCCCCTCCTCGCCGACATCCGAAGTGCGATCAACGCAGGCGGCTACGACTTCCAAAGCATCGAGCCGATCGAGATCTCAACCGGCGCGCTGGAAGACGTGCTCGCCGCCCGATACCGGCACGCCCAATAGCGAAAACACCCGGTGTTCGGTATTCGGTGTTCGGTTTTCGACCCCACCAGCCAAACACCAAACACCAAACACCAAACAGGAACCCCAACCGTGACAATGAACGCCGTGGAACTCGATGCCGCCGTCGTGAGCGTGCGCTCGGATGCGCCCGCGCCGCAGGCTCGGTCGCTGGGCGCGCACATGCCGACTGCCGGCGGGCTGTACAAGGCCCTGACCTCCGGCAAGGCGATCGGCTGCACCGCGGTCCAGCTCTTCACGAGCAGCCCGCGGCAATGGAGCTCGCCGCCGCTGAAAGAGGCCGACGTCGAGGCGTTCCATAAGGCGCGCGCCGAAACCGGAATCGAAATCGCGGTCGCCCACGACTCCTATCTCATCAACCTCGCGGCGCCGTCCGAAGAGGTGCTGCTCCGGTCGCAGGGCGCCTTCCGCGGCGAGCTCGACCGCGCGGAGCAGCTCGGCCTCTCCTGGGTCGTAACGCACATGGGCGCCCATCTGGACCAGGGTGAAGACGAGGCATTCGACCGGCTTATACAGAGCCTGAAGGAGATACTCCGGGCCACGGACGAGGCCGGCTACGCCGTCGGCGTGGCGCTCGAAACCACCGCGGGGCAGGGGACCGGCCTGGGCTGGCGCTTCGAGCAGTTGAGCCGCGTGCTCCGGGGCGTCGGCGATCATCCGCGATTGGGAATCTGCCTGGACACCTGCCACATCTTCGCCGCCGGGTACGACATTCGTACGCCCGAAACCTACGAGCAGACGATCGCGGAGTTCGATGCGCTGGTTGGACTGGGCAAGCTCAAGGTGATCCACGCAAACGACGCCAAGAAGCCGCTCGGGTGCCGTGTCGATAGGCACGAGCATATCGGCAAAGGAGAGATCGGCCCGAATGCGTTCGCCCGGCTGGTGACGGACCCGCGGCTCGCCGCCATCCCCGTGATCATAGAGACGCCCGACTCGGACACCATGCACCCGGTCAACCTGTCGCTCCTGCAGCGCATGGCCACCGGCGCCCCGGAGACGCTCTCGATCACCGTCCAGCTCTTCGGCCACTACACCGACGTGCTCGGAGGCGACCCGATCGAGCTTGCGGTGCCGCACGGAGCGACCGTACTGGACGTGGCCCGCCTACTGGCGGAGCGAGACGCGCGGATGTCCACGCTCTGCGACCACTGCCGGTTCGCGGTGGATGAGGAGTACGCGGCGCTGGACGCGATCATTACGGACGGCTGCGTCATAGCCGCGCTGCCTCCGATGAGCGGAGGCTAAGCGCGATGGCCCAGTCGTCTGGCTCCAAAACCGTCCGAAGCCGCAATGCCGAAACTGCGGCCGATGCCGGCGCGCCGGGCGGGCCGCCTGCCGTGAAGCCGGGCTCCCCCCGTGGCAAGAGCGCGGCTGGAGCCGGCAGCGCAGCGCGGCCCACTGCCGGGGACGCCGATCCGCGGTCTGTTGCTGGAGCCGGCAGGGCGGCGCGGCCCACCGTCGGGGACGCCGATCCGCGGCCTGCTGCCGGAGCCGGGCCGGACGCGTCCGCGCCTTCGTCCGGCGATCCACGATCCTCTGCGGCAGTCCATGCGCCGTTCGTCGCCATCGACTCTACGTCCATCGACGTGGCAGCCCTGGAGCGGTGCGTCGCCGGAACCGCCAACGGGGCCGTCTGCAGCTTCATCGGCCAGGTGCGGGACAACGCGCGCGGCCGGCAGGTCTCCTACCTGGAGTACAACGCGTACGTGCCGATGGCGCTGAAGCAGATGGCGCGGATCGCGGCCGAGGCCGAGACACGCTGGGACTGCCAGGTGGCGATTCAGCACAGGATTGGCCGGCTGGAGCTGGGAGAGGCGAGCGTGGCCATCGCCGTCGGATCCCCGCACCGGGCTGAGGCGTTCGAGGCCTGCCGATGGTGCATCGATACGCTGAAGGAGACCGTGCCGATCTGGAAACGGGAGGTCTGTCCGGACGGCGCATTCTGGATCGAGGGCGAGGATGCGCTGGGCGTAGCGCCGTGACCCGCGCCATCGCAGCTCCCATCGCCGGCGCGGCATGCTCCGTCAACTCTACCGATGCCGGCCGGTGGTCTCGCCGGTGAGCCGCCGGGCCGTCATCGTGCTCAATCCCGCGAGCGGCCGCGGCCGGGCCGGCCGGATGCGCGCGGAGCTGGAGCGCCTGCTGGCCGCCGCCACAGCGCGGCAGGTCGGAGCCGGCGGCGCGCCCGTGCAGCGCGGCGCGGCGCGGCGCACTCCTCCGGGATCCGAAAGAATCGTCTCGGAGTCCCTCCGGTCGCCTGTGCCGCCAGGCTCAAAGCCGTCCCGGTTTCCGGCGCAAGTCCCCTCCGCGACGGCAGGCGCATCCCACAGGCCCGACACGCCGCTCGAGTGGCAGATCGCGCAGACGACGGGTCCTGGCTCTGCGACCCGCATCGCCGCGGAAGCCGCCGCCTCGGGAGCCGACATCGTGGCCGCTGCAGGCGGCGACGGGACGCTCAACGAGGTCCTGAACGGCGTCGCCGGCTCGCGGTCCGCCCTGGCCCTCCTGCCGATGGGTACTGGCAACGACTTTGCGCGAACCGTTGGCCTGTACGGCAGACTCCCGCTCGCCGTGCAGACGCTCTTCGATGGCGACGCCCGGCCGATCGACGCGGGGCACGTGGCCGGCCGCTGGTTCCTGAACGTC
This sequence comes from Chthonomonadaceae bacterium, assembly GCA_035295045.1. Classification (GTDB taxonomy): domain Bacteria; phylum Armatimonadota; class Chthonomonadetes; order Chthonomonadales; family Chthonomonadaceae; genus DATGJU01. The sequence goes on along the minus strand of DATGJU010000391.1, from coordinate 5,782 downwards.
GCCGGCTGTGGCTTCGATGCGGCTGTGGCGGAGCGCGCGAATCGCGGTCCACGCTGGCTGAGCGGCGCGCCGGCATACATCGCGGCGGTAATCGCCACAATCGCGCGCTTTCGGCCCGCCGGCCTGCGCCTTACACTCGACGGCGAGACGCGAGAGCTGCGCGCCATGCTCTGCAGCGTCGCCAACGCCCGGTTCTACGGCGGCGGCATGCGGATCGCGCCGGACGCTCGCCTGGACGATGGCCTCTTCGACGTCTGCCTGCTCGCGGAAGCCGGAGTGCTCGAATTCCTCACGGCGTTTCCGCGCGTATTCCGCGGCACGCATACGGCGCATCCGAAGGTCGCCATGCTGCGCGCCCGCCAGGTCGGCATCGAGAGCGACCGGCCGCTGCCGCTCCTGATCGACGGCGAAGTCATCGGCACGACGCCCGCCGAGTTCTCGCTGGAGCCGTACGCCGTACGGTTCCTGTTCCCGCCCGCGCGACCATCCGACACTCGGCCTAACCGCGCGAAATCCACTCCTGCCGGCGGCCGCCAGGGCGGTTAGTCAGGCGGCCGCTGCGTCAGGGAGCCCTCCAATCCACCGGTATCGATAAACCCGACCCGACAGCCCGAACCGGTACAAAAAGCGCACATCCGTGTCCAAAAACGCGTCCAATCGGACCGTTAATACGCTATTTCAGCACACCATTTTCTTGAGAATCACTCCGACAGACCGCCGTTGAATCCCATGGCGGTCTGTCCGCGAGCCGGGGTTTTCATACGCCATACGGCAAATACCCTACTTCGCAGTATGAAATGAAAGAAAAGAGTTCGGCCGAGGGAGGGGCTGACGTCGCCTGCAACATCGAAGCAGCGGACAGGAGTGGCAATCTAACTGCTTACGCCAATTCGTCCCACTTGCGTGGTCAACAAGAATCAATCGTAGGCGGCGTCAAGTTCAGCCTCCGCCACCTCTGTGTAGGTAATACGTAGCGAGCCGGCTTGGGCAGCGTCGCTCACGCGGTAGCTCTGGGATTTCGGGCACGTACCCGAGCGTAGACCTCGTCAGCCGGGCTTGTTCGTCCACGGTTACCCGCCGCAGAGCTCTCCTCGGTCAGCTCCATTTCCTCGTCCCGTCGTTTGTCACTCAAGTGATTCCACCAATCGCGAACCTCTGCGTTGTCTGCAGCCTCTTGGATCGCGGTCAGCGCGAAGCGGCTTGCTTCGGTCTCTGGTATTCCCGCTGCCGCAAGCCGATCCGCGAGTTCCTCTGACAATTCGATCGTAATGGTCATTGTCTGCTGCGTCCTTCGGCAAACGTGTTGCTCACGAGGCCTGTGCAAGTGCCTGTGTCCAATTATACCGCGGTTTCGGCAGCGGTCGGGAGGCGGCACGCAAGGCTTCCGCGCCTGGGCGCGCTGGCTCGCAAGCTGGCCTCCGTCCCGCCCCTACGCGGCGGCGCTGCGGAGCTCTTCGGCGATCTTATCCTGTGCCTGGCCCGGCGTGAATGTCGACGGATCGTAGTAGGCCGCCCGGCGGCTCGTCTGCGCCCCGGCAGCGGGACGCAGTTCGGCAGGCTTGGAGACCATGTCGAGAAACGGTCCCACAAGGTCCGGGTCGAAGTGCGTCCCGGAATTGCTTCGGACGTACTCGATCACCTGCTGGGGCGACCAGGCCTTCCGGTAGGGCCGATCCGTCGTCAGCGCGTCCCACACGTCGATCAGCGCGAACATCCTGGCGGCGATGGGAATGGCCGCGCCCGCCAGTTGCCGGGGATAGCCGCCGCCGTCCCACCGCTCATGGTGGCCGTAGGGAATGTCCAGCGCGTTCCGCAGGAAGTCCACCGGGGAAAGCCACTCGTGCGCGTACTCCGGGTGCATCTGCATGATCGCGCGCTCCGCGTCGGTAAGCGCGCCGGGCTTTATGAGGATAGCGTCGGGCACGCCGAGCTTGCCGATATCGTGCAGCAGGGCGCCGCGCCGCGCGTTGACGATCGCATCCTCTGGGAAACCGAGAGCGCGCGCGAAACAGACCATCATCTCCGTCACGCGCCGGCTGTGGCCCGGAGTCTCGTTATCCCGCAGGTCCAGCGCGCGAACCCAGCCCTCGATGGTGCGGTCGTACGCAATCGTCAGGTCGGCGTTCCGGCGCTGAAGCTCCTCGAACATAAGCGTGTTGTCGATGGCGATCGAAGTCTGGTTCGCGAGCGAATCCAGGAAGCTGTACCAGTCGGCGTCCTTCTCGAGCTCGGAGCGATGAAACGCCTCGAGCACGCCGGGCAGCCGGCCCTTTGCGATCAGTGGCACGGCGCTGTATGCCACCAAGCCCTCCGGCGTAAGCTCCTCGCGGACCTGTCCGTCCGCGCTGTTGCGCAGGTCCGACACCTCGACGATCCTGCGCTCGACTGCCGCCTGCCCGGCCAATCCCTCGCCGATCGGCGCGCAGCGCGACATCCGCACGTTCGCGTTGAACCCGCGCGATGCGGCGCACGTAAGCGTCGACCCCGCGTCCACGAGCAGCACGTCCGCCGCGTCCACGCCGAGCAGCGACGTCACCTGGTCCAGCACAATGTTAAGCGTGACGCGAAGGTCGAAGCTGCCCGTGATGGCGACGTCGATCGCGCGGGCGGCGTTCAGTCGCTGGAACTGTGAGCGCATCTGAGCCTGAGTGCGCTTCGTGTCCGTCAGGTCGCGCGCCCAGCAAGTGAAGTGCTCCCGTCCCGCGATCTCGTACCGGCTGATCGTGATCTCGACGGAGACCGTCGTCTTGTCCTTGCGCAGGCCGGTCCACTCGTTCGGTACGCCGTATCCGTCCGCGCCGTACCTGGAAAAGACCTCTTCCACCGAGGCTCCGCGCCGATTGCCGCTGGCATGTCCCGGCAGGACCGTGTTCAGGTGCTCGCCGACGACCTCCACCTCTTCATAGCCGAATATCCGAACCGCTGCGGGATTGAAAGACTGTATGATACCGCGGTCGTCGAACGTGATAATCCCATCGGGGGCGATCGCAACGATGGTGCGGCTGCGCTCGCTCGCCTCACGGTGCGCGAGCTGCGTCCGCGCGGCCTCGCGGCGCTCTTCCACCTCGCGCAGCTCCCGCTCGACCGCCTTCGCGAGCCGCCCGAGATTGGTCTTGAGCGCGTAGTCGTTCGCGCCGGCCCGAAGCGCCTCAGCGGCGTGGTCTTCTCCCGGCGTATCCGATACGACGATTACGGGCACGGTGGGCGCGTGGCTGCGGATCAGGCTGAGCGGAGACACTTTCGCAAACCGCTTCGGCGACCGGTCGGCCAGTATGAGGTCCCACGAATAGTCGCGCAGGGCGGCGCCGAGAGCATCCGGCGTCGCCGCGGACTCGAAGCTGACCTCGATATCCAACTTGCGCAGGAGGCGGACAAGGAGCAGAATGTCTTCCTGAGAATCGACGATCAGGAGTGCGCGTACGGAGCGTTTCATCAGCAGTAGTCCCGTTCCGGGCGCAGAAAGACCGGGTGGTCCGCTGCGCCGACCTTGAGAAATCTCCGCACTGTTGGCGGAGTGACCGATGTATCGACGTCAAGGTCGCCCTGTGGCGATCTCCGCGTTGCACGGTGAGATCGCCGGCCAGGCCACGTCGGGCTGGGTCGATCCGACATGAGCGCGACTCGGTGCCTGCCAATCCGCAGTACTTCGGCGTCTCAGTCGCAACTCGGATCGAACAAACGTGGGCACGTCCCGGCGTTCGCGGAGCGATCTTACCGTGGATCGAGCGGGATCGATCGGCTGCGCCGCGCGGATACTATTGTGGCGATTCCCGCATCAGGGAGCTCTTCGCCGCGAGAGCCGTTACGCGAGTATGCGCGCGAGCGCTGTGTAGTCGTCGTTCCACTCGTCGCGAGGCTCGGCAGCACAGCGCGCGAACAGCCATAAGCGAACGCGGGCTGCGTCCACCTCGAGCAGGTCGGCGAAGCGGAGAATGGTCTCAGCGGGGTCCGAGCGGAGTCGGTCGCGGCAGTTTAGAAGGTGCTGCGTGGCATCGTATGCCGGATCGCCGAGGAACGGCTTGGGATCGATTGCCAGCCACGTCTCGCGCTCAGCCCGCAGCACGTTGCCGGCATGGAGGTCCGTGGCCAGGAGGACCGTGCGTTCGGCGGTCCGAGGCAGCTCTTCCAGAAGCCGAAGGCCTTCGTGCACCATGCCGACGTCCGTCCAGGCGGAAGCATCGGCGAGCGTCTCCCCGCTCCAGTACGCGGCCATTTCCGCCAAATCGCGGAAGCCCTGTGGCTCAGCGGGCAGGCGCCACAGCCGGCGGAACAGTCCGGCTATAACCGTGTCCTGCTCCGCTTCGGGCGCGTCACGCAGCGGAGAACCTGGCTCGCAGCGCTCCAGCAGCATCGCGTTGAGCGCCTCGTCGGCCTCCAGCAGGCGCGCGAAGGGGTCGCCGTCCCAGAACCGAAGCCCGCCGATCTCGTCCCTTCCCTCGAAGTGCGACAGGCCCAGCTTCAGGATCGCGCGCGTGCCGTCCGCCCGTCGCGCGGGCGCCACCCAGGAGCAGCAGCCGGAATGATCGATAGCCTGGCCGAGAGCCAGATTCCATCGATCTCGCAATTCGTCCACCGCGTTTGGCAGGCGGCTAAGCCAGCCCGCGAACTCCGGCGAGGCCGCGCAGGTCTCCAGTAGCCTCTGAGGCAGGACGCTGCTGCCAGACTTGATTATCTCCAATCGGCGCGCCATCCGGGAGGTCCTTCAAATGGAAACAGATCCGACCGCGCTGGCCGAGACCGTCTGTTCGACGGCTGCCGCAGGATCGCTTATCGCATCGTGACGCCGAACGACGCGCACTGGTATCTCCTGCGTGTCCTGGGCCGCGCCGAAGAACCCCTCCAGCGTCGGCCCGTCCTTTACCCGGCGATCGACGAAGAAGAACTGCCACCACTCGTGCGGCCAGACGCGCCGGCCCATCCGGGTAAACCAGCCCATCCCGTGGCGCGCCGCGCGGTCCGGCTGAAGATACGACCGCCAGATGGCCTTGGGGCGGACCTGCAGCACCAGCTCGATGAACTTCACCCAGAGTACGATGCGCCATGGTGGCATGTGATTCGTCTCCAGGATCTGATGCTTGTAATCCCAGCGCCGCGTATCGAGCTGGATAACCCGCCGCGTCGCCGCCAGCCGATAGAAGCCCGTCCAGCGGTGCGGCGTGACGTAGAGCGCCATGATCTGGTCAGGATCGTAGGAGAGGAGCTGGCGCAGCGACCGGATGAAATCTCGGTCCGTCACCTCCTCGAAGTCCGCCACCCAGGTCGCGAGGGAGAGGATGCCGTGCTGTCGCATGAGCCGGATCGCTTCGCGGTCGGTGCGCGTGGCGCCGCCCTTGCGGATCAGCTTGAGCGTCTCTTCGTCCGTGTTCTCCATGCCGAGCAGGAACCGCTCGATGCCGGCCTTGCGGTACAGGTGAAGGATGTCGGCGTCACGGACGATATCGTCGGCCCGAGTCGAGCCGATGATCGTGACGTCAATATTCTCCGCGATGATCGCCTCGCACAGCTCACGCCAGACGGCCTTGTTGGCGGTGGGGTTCTCGTCCGCCAAGTTGACGAGCTGTACGCCGTGCTCACGGTGCAGCCAGGCGATCTCCCGCGCGAACTTCCGCGGATCGCGATGCCGCCACCTGGCCCAGAAGCCGCGCTGGCCGCAATAGTTGCACAGGTGCGGGCAGCCCCGCGAGAACTGCATCACCACGGCGCGCTTGCCGCCATAGTAGCCGTATCGCGCGATGTCGATCAGCTCCCAGCCGACGCGATATGCGTCCAGGTCGTCGATCAT
>DATGJU010000390.1:0-2206 GCA_035295045.1 Chthonomonadaceae bacterium | reverse complement strand
TAGCCCGTTCATCTGGCAGGATGAGTACTGGACGGCGGACAAGCCGCAGGAGCCCGGTCAGTGGTTCCAAATCGATATGGGCGCGAAGCGGAGCTTCAGCCGCATGCTGATCGATACGCGTTCGCGCTTCGCGGACTATGCGCGCGGCTATGAGGTCTACGTATCCAATGACGGAACGAACTGGGGCGCCCCGATAGCACACGGCGCCTGCACGCAGAGCGCGCTTCGACTCGCCTTTCCGGCGCAGTCGGCCCGGTACGTAAAGCTCGTGCAGACAGGAAAGACGTGGCACCCGTGGGTCATCGCCAACATCGAGGTATATGCGCCGATAGGCACGCGGACGGCAGTACCTGCAGAGGTCGCCGAGACTCAACTCGAGCCGCGCGCATGGACCGCATCGTGCGGACCCAATCGCTGGTACGACGTAGACATCCCTCTGCGCCCGCGCCCTGACGAGAACCGCTACACGGCCACCAACCAGCCGCAAAGGCCCGGTCACTATTACCAGGTGGACATGGGCGAACCGACCCGGTTCAATAAGATCGAGATCAATTGCGGCCGGAGCCTGAGCGACTACCCGCGCGGCTACGACGTTCAGACGAGCGCGGACGGCGAGACCTGGGGCAAGCCCATCGCATCGGGCCGCGGCGAGTCCATAACCGACATCGTATTCCCGACGCAGACCGCTCGCTTCGTCCGCGTCACGCTCACGCGCAGCGCCCGGTACTACTGGTCGCTGGCTGAATTCAAGATATTCCAGCCGGCCACACCGACCACGGCCCGGCATTAGCGTGGAGACGGGCGAGATCCTTCAACCAGGTACCGTCGCGCTCAACATACGTATTTGGCGAGGCAATCCGCGCCACCGGCCCGCGTGACAGGCGCTGCGTTCGGCGGCGTCGGCGCCCGCCCTGAGCGGCGCGGTCGCGCCGTTCAGGGTGCCCCGGCCCGGAGTCAGTCGGCCGTGAGCGGGGCGGCTCAGGTCACAGCGTTCCCAGGAAGGCCTGTACCGCCTGTCGATCGGCGGGCGACAGCCTCGAGTAGCGCTGGCGCGCGGCGGCCGCCTCGCCGTCGTGTGCCATTACGGCCGCGTCGGGCGACGAGGTCCGGCCGTCATGCAGGAAAAACCGCCGCGTCGAGAGTCCCCACAGCGGGGCCGTCCTGAACTGATCGCCCTTCGCCAATCCCTGCTGGATTCCGTCTGCCAGCCCCGGCCCCATCCGATGGAGCAGCAGGTCCGAGAAGAGCGGTACGGGCTTGTTGGAGAGCGCGGCGATCGCGTTCGGCCCGGTCTGCATGGACGGAACGTGGCAGGCCGTACAGCGGATCGCGTCGAACAGGCGCTCGCCGTTCGCGATCTGGCTGCGCGCCGCGGAGTCCGGCGGCAGCGGACGCCGGGCGGCCGGCGCCAGATAGCGCATAAAGTTCGTGAACGCCGTGACGTCGCCGCCGTCGTCCTCGATGCCCGTCGCCGCCCATCCGGGCGGGATCGGCTTCCCCTGCGGCTGGTTTTCGACGGGGAACGAGGGATTGCTGACTCCCATCTCGTTCAGATAGGCGTCGCCGGCGAACAGATGGAGCGTGCCGTGCTGCGCCTTCCAGCCGAACCTACCGACTTCCAACAGGCCCGTTTCCGGATTGAGGAGGCGATTCGCGGCGCCGCAGACACCGTCGGCGTCGGTCCTTCCGGCCCGGGCGAGGATCGCGGCGTCGGGGATCGCCTCGATGAGGCCCGCGCCGAACAGCGGAGTCGTGATCCGGTGCGACACGTAATTCGCCTGCGCCGGAACGACCTCTCCCGGCACCGGACAGTCAGGGAAGAATTCGCGCAGGGAGCGCGCCTGGATGACCGGCCCGCCGAGGTCGGGCAGATCGCTGTAACCGCCGTTGCGAATCCCTCCGATGCGCGAAACCCGGGCGATGGTGAGATTCGTGCCTGCGCCACCGAGCGCGCCCGCGGCATGGCACTGACCGCACGAAACGCCGTTGAACACGACCCCGAGGCCATCGGCCCGCGTTTCGACCTTGCCAAACTGCGCCGCGCCGGACTTGAAGTCCGCGACCTGGGCCGGAGTCAGTCCGGGCAGCGGCGCGCCGAGCGGCGGAGGGTTCGCGCCCTGGGCGCTTCCGCGCCAGGCCGCCACCGATAGCCCTGCCGTTCCGATCGCCACCACGGAGAGGAACAGGTACGTCTTTCTCATCAGGT
>DATGJU010000389.1:0-3829 GCA_035295045.1 Chthonomonadaceae bacterium | reverse complement strand
TGGGTCGCCGTCATGAGCTGTTCCGCGCGGCCTACGTCCATCCAGAAGCCGCCCGGTGTGAAGCCGAACACGCCCGCGCGCTCGGCGAGCAGCTTCGGGTAGATGTCCCGCTCGACGGAGGACGGCGCGCCCTGCGGGATGCGCGCAACGCACTCCGGCTCCAGGACGTAGAACCCGGCATTGATCAGGTCCTTGCCGGTCGGCAGGAGGTCGTGCGCGGCCGCCAGCGTCTTCTTCGTCTCCTCGCTCGGCTCCTGCCAATCGAGCACGCGGCCGTCGTCGTTCAGGACCAGCACGCCGAAGGGCGAGGGACCCGGCACCTCGGCGAGCGTCAAGGTCGAGAGGGCGCGCTTTTCGCGGTGGAAGGCGAGCACCGCGCCCAGATCGAAGTCCGTCAGGATGTCGCCATTGAACACGGCCACCGTCTCGCCCGGAAACAGGTCCGCCGCGTTCCGGATGGCGCCGCCCGTGCCGAGCGGCGTCTCCTCGATCGCGTAGCGCATGGTGACACCGAAGCGCGACCCGTCGCCGAAGTGCTCCTCGATCTTCTCCGCCAGATAGTTCGTGGCGAACACGATGTCTGTGATGCCGTGCTTTTTGAGCAGCGCGACCTGGTACTCGAGGAAGGGCCGGTTCGCCAGCGAAACGAGCGGCTTCGGACGGCGGTAGGTGATTGGCCGCAGCCGCGTGCCCAGACCGCCCGCGATTATGATTCCCTTCGCCGGAGCGGTCACGCCACCGCCTCATCAATGGCTTTGAGAACCTCCGGGCTGAGGGTGACGCCGGACGCGCCCGCGTTGTCCTCGACCTGCGAGGGTCTGCTTGCGCCGATGATCACGCTGGATATATTCCGCTTCCGCAGGCACCAGGCGAGCGCGAGCTGCGCCATCGAGAGTCCCGCCTCCTGCGCGATCGGGACCAGCTTCTGGATCTTCTCCAGCCTCGCGTCGTCCAGCTTGCCGCCGTTCAGGAACATGTTCTGCTTCGGGTCCGCGGCGCGGCTGTCGGCGGGCGGCGGCTGGCCGGGCTTGTACTTGCCGGTTAGCAGCCCCTGCGCCAGCGGCGAGTAGACGATCTGGCCGATTCCCTCACGCTCGCAGACAGGGATGACCGCCTTCTCCGCATCGCGGCCAAGCAGGTTGTAGTAGGGCTGGCTGGAGACGAACCGGTTCAGGTTGTGCGCGACCTGGAAGGCGACGGCATCCTCGATCTGGCTGGCCGTCCACTGGCTGAAGCCGACGTAGAGGACCTTGCCCTGGCGCACCAGGTCGTCCAGCGCCCGAAGCGTCTCCTCCAAGGGCGTCTCGGGATCGTACCGGTGGCACTGGTAGAGGTCGATGTAGTCGAGGCCGAGCCGCCTGAGGCTGGCCTCGCACTGCTCCATGATGTGCTTGCGGGAGAGGCCGCTGTTGTTCGGCATCGGCCCGTCGCTCATCGGGAAGTAGACCTTGGTCGCTACGACATATGTCTCCCGGTCGTACTTGCGCAGCGCCTTGCCGACAACGGTCTCGCTCGCCCCGCGAGCGTACACGTTCGCCGTGTCGAAGAAGTTCATGCCCAGCTCGTAGGCCTTGTCGATGCAATCGATCGCGGTCTGGTCCTCGGTCGCGTTGCCGAAGGTCAGCCAGCTTCCGAGACAGACCTCTGAAACTTTGAGGCCGGACGCGCCGAGACGTCGGTACTGCATGGTTGCTCCCTATCGTGAGAAGATTGCGATGCCGCATGACGGCCGTTCGGGTCCGCCTTGCAGGCGCTCGCGATATTCTACCCGACGGGCGGCTGTCCGGCGGCGCTCCGCGGCGTGACGGCCGGGAAGGGGAGGCTTGCCCACGAAAACCGCGAAAGGCTACGAAAAGGTTCAGATAGGTCGAAAGCGCCGTGATCGTCAATAGCGTTCAACGCCATCGCGGCGAATCACGAAGTGGCGCTCCTCTTCATCCGCGGGTAGGTAGCGCCACTGTTCGGTATCGTCATCGCCAAACGGTCCATCCCAGCACGGCCGGACAGTCAGGCCGAATCCCTCTGACATGCCGAGTTTGATCCCTCCGACTTCGTCCGAAGCAATCGATCTGACCGCGAGGATTGGATCGCCAAGCATCTCATAAAACGGATGGGCTCGTTCATCGCGCCTGGCGCCTTGCGGCCCAAAATCGTCCGAGGATACGATCTCGCCATTCGGACCTTCAATGAGCCAGCAGCAGGAGACATGCAGCGACCTGTCCGCACGCGTGATTTCCTGTCCGCGCCGGTTCTTAGCGGGCCGTTGTTCGCCGAATTCCAGCACCTGCATGCCCGCCGCGCGCCACATATCCGACAATGGCCGCCCTAAGAGTGGTCTCAAGCGCGTCTCAGTCTCTTCGCGCAGACTCATTTTGGGGCCACGACTCCGCAGCGCCCGGACTGTTGCGCGGCCGCGCGCCATCATGAGCGGAGTCCACCCTAAATGGTCGCGCGCATCGACGTCGGCGCCCGCCGCGATCAAGAGCCTGACGATCTTGGCCGCGGCATGCCCCCGATACGCCGCCCCGTGAAGAGCCGTGCGGCCAAATTCGTCGCGCGCGCCCAGATCGGCACGGCGACCGATAAGCGCGCGCACCAACGCCGGGGTGCCATAACACACTGCAAGGACTATCGTGGGGACGCCGCCCTGGATCGTCTGATTTACGTCGGCGTCTTTGCTGGCCAGGCCAAGCGCCGCAAGATGTCGAATCGGTTTTCGGTAGAATTGTCTGATGGTGATCTATCCTCCAGATCGTATCGCCGGACGGCAGGTAAATGTTAGATGCAATGGCAACCGCGCTAGCTCCCGTCGGGCCAGCCGCCGCGATGGAGGACCATCGGGTAGTGCGGCAGGCAGTCGGGCTGCCGGAGCTTCGCGCGCCATCCGTCCGGGTAGGGAGTCAGGCCGGCGGTGAGCGGCGACGGCCCGCCAGGCGGCCCGACGAGCGCCTCGAGGGATGCGCGAAGCGGCACAAGGAGCCCCGAGCCGAACCGTTCGGACCACGCTGCTTCGGTGGACTGCAGCCGCCGCAGGTATGCGTCACGCGCCTCCATGCCCAGCGGCGTCAGCAGGATCTCCTTGCCGCGGCCACCGGCGGCAGCTGCGACCACCGCGAAGCCCTTGCGCTCGAGCCAGCCGGTCGCCATGGCGATCGCCTCCTTCGAGACGCCGGACAGGCGCGGCAGCTCGCGCACAGGCAGCGGGCCGTCATCGAGCAGCCTGAGGACGTTCGCGCAGATCGGCAGGGAGACTGGCGAGTCCTGCTCGAACTCGAGGGTGAAGGCCAGCAGCACGCGGGAAAGCAGCGCGGAAATTTCGAGACGCTCGACGGCGGCGCCGGACTCCTGCCCGCCGACGCAAGGGGCATCCGGTCCGTCGTCGCCCGGCTCTTCGGCCGCCACCGTCGCAAACATATCGTAGCCGAGAACCGGCAACCAGTCCGGCAGCGGTCCAGCGAGCCGGCTCGCGATTATCGTGAGCGGCTCCCGCAGGCGGTTCATGGCTGCCTTGCCGAACCGCGCCCGCCAGCGCTCCTCGATCTCTCCGGCCAACGGCCGCCAGACCTCTTGCGCCCGTCTTCCCGCCGGGGTTGGACGCACGATAGCGTCCTGCCGGAACGCGCTGCGATGGTTGGCTGCCACGGGCGGCGCCACGGCGGCGTATCGGTGCCGGGTCATCAGGGCCAGCGAGGGGTGCGCGGAGCCCTTCGGCAGGCAGGCGCGAGCCGTGAGCTCCCGGACCGCGATGCCTTCCTCCGGGAGGAGCCGCATGAAGTTGGTCCACATCGCCATCGACATCAGCCAGAGCGAATCGGGGGACCGCTTCGCG
>DATGJU010000388.1:0-10038 GCA_035295045.1 Chthonomonadaceae bacterium | reverse complement strand
CCTTGCCGCGCAGACTCGCGAGGGTGACGGGCGGTGCGCCCGGCTTAAGCGCCAGGCTCAGGTCGGGCGCCTGCTGTCGCTGCCCCGGCGGCGTCTGCGCGTCCGGCGGAGGCGTCGTCGTGCGGATGGCCGTGCTGAGCGCAAGAGCCACGATCAGCGTGACCAGCAGGATTATATAAAGCTTTGCGCGCGTCATGATGCGTGCTCCTCCGACCACTCTGAAATACGGCGCACCGGCCCTACATTGCGCCCGCGATCAATTGTGGCGCGAACGCGCGCGCCGCGCACGTATCGTAACAGTGTAGCGAATTAGAAGCCTCGCGAATGGAGGACGGGACGATGCCAATTCTTCCGATCGTAGGAATCCTATTCCTGCTGCTGATCATCAGCAGCGCCTTCAAAGTGCTGTCGAACTGGGAGCGAGCGGTCGTGCTGCGCCTGGGCAAATACAACCGGACGGTAGGCCCGGGCATGATCTTTCTGCTTCCCTGGGTCGATCGGGCGTACCGCGTCGATACGCGCATTGTGACCCTCGACGTGCCGCGACAGGAGATGATGACCAAGGACAATGTGCCGGTCACGGTCGACGCCATTGTCCTGTTCAACGTGATCGACCCGAACACGGCGATCTTGAAGATCGAAAACTACGCGCGCACCACGAACCTTATTGCGCAGACGACCCTCCGGAGCACTATCGGCCAGGCCGAGCTGGACGAGCTGCTCTCGCAGCGCGAGCGGATCAACGAACACTTGAAGAAGGTGATTGACGAGCAAACCGAGCCTTACGGCGTAAAGGTCACGGCGGTCGAGGTGCGCGACGTTTCGCTGCCGGAGACGATGAAGCGCGCCATGGCCGCACAGGCCGAGGCCGAGCGCGAGAAGCGCGCCAAGATCATCAACTCCGAGGGCGAGTTCCTGGCGGCGGAGCGACTGGTCCAGGCGGCCGGGATGATGGCCAAGGAGCCGGCCGCGCTGCAGCTCCGCTATCTCCAGTCGATGCGCGAGATCGCCTCCGAGCGAAGCACGATGACCATCCTTCCGATCCCCATCGATCTGGTTTCGCCGTTCATCGAGATGATGAAGCGCAACAACGTCCGCGCCGACGCCGAGGACAAGGCCGCCGCCGAAGCAAAGGCGCTCGCAGCGGGCGCCCAGCCTTCGCCCCTGGTCGCCGCTGCGCCCGCCGCCTCATTGCCAGCCGCCGGCACCGCGTCTGCGGGAGAGTCGACGCAGCTGCCGAGCCCGGTTGCGGGGAAGGCAGCGAGCCTCAACGGCTAATCGCCCCTTGCCGCCAAGTCAGGTGGAGTGGACATCGAACGGCGACGCCTTCGTTACACTGCATGGCTGCCAAAGAACGGCTGCTAATGTTGTGCTAATGGTCTGGTCGCTAGAATGCATCCGTGTTGCGTGTGATACGCGACGCCAGCGCCTTCTTAGCGAGGAGACCGGAATGAAGCGATTGGGATTGGGCCGCCGTGAGTTTCTTCTTGGTGCCATTACGACCGCGGGAGCGACGCTCGGACTGGACGGATGCGGAGGCGGCGGCGGAAGCGCCGGGTCGGCCATCGTACGGTCCAGAGCGGCTCTTCCGGCCGGGTTTCGACTTCCAGCGACCCAGCTGGCCGTGGAGAATGTTCTGGCGTCCAGCGCGGTTGCCGCGGATGGGTCCTTCAACGCGGGCGTCTCCGGCTCTCTGCCTGCGCTGGTCTACGCGCGCGATACCGTAAGCGGCCGGGGCATCATGTTCGGATACGTGGACCCGGCGGCCCCTGCGTCGTCGCTGGATTCGACTGCGCAGGCCGTCGCTCTGCTGTACTTCGCCTTCGGCGGATACGGGGTCACCGGCGATCAGAAGCGGACCCTCTTGAATTTGATCGCATCGGCTCCCGCAACGGCTGCGTTCGCAGCCGTGATCGCGAGTCGGATCGCCGCCGATCCGTTCGCCCTGGAAGACGGCGATGCTCAGATCGGTGCCGCATTTGCGACTGCATTCAACGCGATCGCGCCCGCGTCTCGCAGCCTGCCACGTGTGGCCGGCGCGGCGACCACCTCGTTCGTGACGAATCGATCGACCGTGTATCGCGCCGCGGGACCCAGCCAGCAGCTTCTTGTCAACCCCTCTGGAATCGTAAGCGGCGTCGAGGTACTTCAGGATTCAAACTCGGTCGGCATTCTGGCGACCAACCACTTCCGCCGCCGCTGCCAAGTCCTTCTCTATCGCGTGGCCGACCAGACAGGAGCCGGGCCGGTCAACACCTATCCCAGCGTAGTGCCTGTAGGCTCTCCCGTCGACCTCGGGCCGACCACGGCACTGGGCGTATTCTCCACGCTGAGCAACCTGTTCTCCGGCCAGACTGCGTTCACTCCCGTGACCACGCCGCTGATCTCCGTGCCGCTGGCCCCAGGCACGACCAAGAGCTTCTACGACGTGATTGTGCTCGGCTCGGCCAATGTTACGACCGGAGATCCCGCCTTTTTCAGTGAGTCGCAGTATGGCGCCGTCGTCGCGGGCTGGCGCTCCATTCGGCAGACGCTCAACCTGACCTCCTTCCTGGCGGACGTGGCATTCGGTCTGGTCGTCGAGATGGCGGGCTTAACCTCCATCGTTCCGGCCTCGACGGCGATCAGTACGGCTGTGAACGACCTGCATTCCTATCCGGACACCAACGTGCAGTCCCTGCTCAGCAACATCTATCTGGGCAAAATCTCGGACAACCTTCCGCTTTATCTGACGCTGGTGGCGGGAAGCGACACGATCGGGCTGGGGATGCGCAGGATTGTTTCCCGAATGCTCCTGAAGGCGACCGAACAGGCTGCGCTCCAAGCGGCGGCGGCGCTTCCCGCCCGGGTGCTAAGTCTCGTCCTCAAGATGCTTACCGCCGCGCTGGGCGCCGCCGGACTGGTGCTCGGGGCGGGCGATATCGCGGCGATCTCCCACGATCTCAGCGTGGCGGACGCAGCCGACCGATGGAACGCCACGGTATTTCAGCCGACGGTCACAATCAATCCGTCCGGCGCCAACCTGAAAGCTGGCGCGGCCCAGAGCTTTACCGCCAAGGTTCCCGCCGGGACGACGGGAACGATTGTCTACGACTGGTCGACCACGGCCACGTTTGCAGTGCTGAGCGACGGGATCGGCATGACGGGCCGGAACTTCGAGTCATCGTCCGCTACGGTCAGCCTCCAGACGACGCCGTCCGACCAGGGAACGCTCACTGTTTCGGTCTCAGCGTTCGTCGTCGGACCCGGCGGCGGAAAGTCGGCCATCGGCAGCGCCACGGCCACGGTCACCTTCAACGACATCGCGGGCCTGCCCATCACGATCAGCAACTTGAGCGCTCCGACCGATCCCAGCCAGGTGCACATTCTCGCCGGCGCTCACGGAATCCCCGGCTACATTCACGCCGTAGACAAAGGAGCGGGTGGACTCGCCCTATCCCAGATCTTCATCTCGTGTACGCCGCTGCAATTCAACCTCGGTGACAGCGCCGCCACGTACGAGGTTGGCATTCAATGGAACTTCCCGACCTCTGTCGCGCAGGTTCCCCTGGTCGCCGGGATGTCTGTTCCTCTCACGCCGTTCGTCGACCCAAATGAGCTTACCAATACGAACGCCACGGCTTACGCCGTTCTGACAGAGGTGTCTCCGATGGGCTTTGCTTACCGGCCCGCGACCGGAAGTATAACGATCGCGGCGGTGGACGCGGCTTCGGCGACGGTCCATATTAGCGCACACATGGAGCTGGAAGTCCCTCAGGGCGGTAGCCTCGATCCCACGAAGTCGTTCGATCTGGACGCCCAGGGCACGATACCCCTGACGGTCTATCACGCCTCGTGACCGGCCGCGGGCGCGATTGCCACTCAAATGGTCCGGCTGCGTCGGTTGAAGGATAGCATATGCGGCGCTACGTAGACTCTCCGCGATAGTCGAGCTCTGCCCGCCCGCCCCAGGCGCCGCTCCGGTCCCGCCAAAAAGTAATCCGGTTGGGCGATCCGCACCATGGGCACTCGGTCCCGACCGGCTTGGCAGCCTCTTCGTCCGGCTCCGGGATGCCGATCGCGTCGCCGCAGCAGGCGCACGACGCGCCGACGGTCTGCGCCGACGGAGCGGCGCGAGCGGCCGCGGGCTCCGCGCGGTCGTGCCGGAAGTAGACGAACAGCCGGCCCCAGTTGTCGCTGTCCTTGTCGATTCGGTGGTAGCGCGCTTTGATCTCCGGCCGATCCAGGAAGCGGAGGACCGTTTTCTTCAGCGCGCCCGAGCCCTTGCCGGGAATGATCTCGACCTCGGTGGCGCGCTTTTCGACCGCCTGGTCGATGATCTCCCGGAGCGCCTGCTCGATGCGCAGTGAATCGCTGAATATGGGATGGAGGTCCAGCTTGAGCTTCATCGTGCCACGAGCCTACTTCCGTCCACCGCTGCTAAGCGCGACAGTCTGGCGGAAAACGTGTCGTATCGACTGCGCCGGCCCGCCGCAGCCGGGCGCACGGGGGATTTCGGCGGCTGCGGCGTCAATCGGCTTTCAGGTTATCGCGAAGGCTCGGCCCGCCCCGAAACTTCCACTTTCCGCCGTACCGGATGTTCGCGACGCGCCAGCCGTCCGCCGTCCGCTCCAGGATCAGCGTGTCGATCCAGCGGACCGCGGGCGCAGGACTGCGCCGCTGCATGTGTACGGGGAGCCGCGCGGCCCCGCCTCTGATCGCCGGGTCCGTCACGTAGAAGGTCTGTGCGCCCTCGAACAGGCTGCTGAACAGGTCGCCATCGCCAAACGGCGGCTTCTCGCCGGGGCGCCGCTTGATCGCGGCATCCTCCTTGCGGCGCGCTGCCCTGAACCGCGCGCGCAGGTCGGATGTTAGGTACGGTGACAGCTCGGTCATCTGAGCGCTGTTCGGCAGGCCGAGAATGTGCAGCCTCAGGTAGGTGCGATAGAACCGGGCGGCCAAGCGCTTGATTGTCTGCGACTCAGCGTTCTGAGCGCGCGCTGAAGGCGAGCCTAGAATAATGGCGGTCAATACGAGCCAGATCGCCGCGAACCGCCGCAACAGTGCGGCAGGGGCGAACCCGCGGGCTTGCGGTCGAGTGTCGATTATCAACAGTCCGCTCCGGTCCAGTTCCAGCCCGATGGCCTGGTTAGCTTGGTCTGTCTATTGTACCCCTATGCCGACTGCCGCGCGAAGTAGGCGCCGGCGCGACGGCCTCGACGAGGTGCGAGGTGCTCATGAGAAGGCTCTTACAGGGCCGAGCGCGACTCGTTGCCTTCCTCTCGATCGCTGCTCTGGTCGCCGCGTCAATCTGGGCGGTCGCCACATACCGCCATCGGCTGGCGCGCCGCGTTCCGGCCGCCGACCCGATCGCCGCACAAATTCTCGCGGCGGCAAAGGCGCAGATCGGCACGCGCTACGACGGCTCGTACCGCGTCATCGCCTATCTGGGCGGCGACGTGCCGGCGCGGACCGGCGCGTGCACGGACATCGTGATCCGATCGCTGCGCGGAGCGGGCATCGATCTGCAGGAGCGCGTTCACGATGACATGGCGTCCGATCGCGCAGCCTATCCGAGGTATGGCGGCGCGTCGCTCGATACCAGCATCGATCATCGGCGCGTGCCCAACGTCGCCCGCTGCCCCTCGCGTCATGCGGCGAGCCTTCCACTCGCGAGTGGCCCGGCGCAGCTCTCGGAGTGGCGGCCCTGCGATATCGTCTGCTGGAAGACACTCTTCGGCCGCGATCACATCGGCATTATCTCGGACGGTCGGGACGCGGAGGGAGCGCCGTTCGTCATCCACAACGAGTACGGGTGTGTAGAGGAGAACTGTCTCGGGCGGTGGAAGATCGTGGGACACTACCGCATTCGGAATCGATAATCGTGGAGACGCGGCATGCTTTCGGACGAAACGGTCGAGGAGTTTTGGCGGGAAGGATACATCGTGGTGCGCGGGCTGGTGGACCGCGGTTCGGTCGCGGCCGTCCTCGAAGCCGGCAAGCGGTTCGCGCCTCCGGAAGAGGGCGGCGGCTGGTCGGCGCGTGTTTTCGAGCATGCCGCGCCGGAGAAGGACCGCGATTTGCACCAGCTCTTATGGCACGAGTCCGTCGTCGGGGCCGTCGAGCGGATTCTGGAATCGCCGCCGCGTATCTGGTACGGCATGTTCGCCGTGGTGCCGGCACGCGGCGGAACGGGCCTGCCGTGGCACCAGGACAACCAGTACACGCAGATCCTGGGCGGCGCTTTGAATACCTTCATCGCGCTCTCGGAGGTGACGCCGGAGCGCGCGAATCTCTGGGTGGCGCCGCGCAGCCACGTGAACGGCCGGCAGCCGGCGCGCCCGAGCGACCTGTACAACGGCGCGCACCGCGAAGCGGTGGTCGCGCCGGAGAACGGCATCTGCCTTCCCACGCTGCAGCCGGGCGATGCCTGCATCTTCGACCGGTGCACCTATCACCGCTCGCTCAAAAACGAGACCGACCAGCACCGGTTCGCCTACGCCGCGCAATACCTCGCCGATAACGCCCGCCTCGCCGGGACAGGCAAGAAGGACCCCCTCCGCATGCGCGCGCGGGAGTTGGCCGTTAGCAGTTTGCGGCCAGCCGCTCGCTGCACCGAAATGCAAGCGCCATGACGGTCAGCATGGGGTTGAAGCCGCCGTTGGTGACGTGCAGGGAGGCGTCCATCACGTAGAGGTTGTCGTGGCCGTGTACGCGCCCCCACTTATCCGTCACGGAGGCGCGCGGGTCGTCGCCCATGCGGCAGGTCCCCGCCTGGTGCTGGCCGCCGCTCAGTCCGAGCGTCGGCGGCGTGCTCCAAATCTTGATCGCGCCGCTTGCCGTCAGCCATTCGATCGCGCGCTGCCGCATGAACTCGGCGGTCTTGAGCGTCTCCGGGTGTGTCGTGCCGGACAGGCGGGCAACGGGCAGCCCGTGCTTATCGCGGACCGCGGGGTCGATGGTTACGCGCGCGTCCGGGCTCGGAATGTCCTGAACCGGACCCATAAGCTGGCTCGACCGGCCGTACGCCTCGCGCATCCAGTCCTTGTTCGCCTGGCCCCAGCGCGGAACGTCGGCGGGAAGGCTGCGGTACCAGAAGATGATCGGCAGCTTGATGAACTCGTCCGAGAGCATTCCGCCGCCGACGATCCCCGCGTTGCCGTGGTTGAACTGGCAGGACGAGATCGAGACGCCCGGTCCCTGGCCATCGTAGACCTTCTCGGCGAACATCGCCTGCGCGCCGGGGTAGTAGTGGCCCTGCAGGTTGCGGCCGACCAGGTCATGCTCGTTGCCCAGGCCGCCCGGATGCATTTCGGACGCGGAGTTGAGCAGCAGCCGCGCCGTCTCGATCGCCCCCGCGGACGAAACGACGACGCCCGCCGTCGCGGTCTTACGGGCGATCGTCCCGCTCTCTTCCACGAGGTAGGAAACGCCCGTCACCCGGCCGCTCGAATCGGTGTCGATCCGCTCCGCCATGGCATGGATCACGAGCTCGCAGAGCCCGGTCGCGAGCGCCCGCGGCACCATCGTGTTCTGCGTGCCGTTCTTTGCGTTGGATGGGCAGGGGAAGCCGACACAGTGGTCGCACTGGATGCAGGCGTCGCGTCCGGCGCGCGGAACGGTGTTGATGGCGAGCGGCGTCGGGAACGTGCTCCATCCCAGCGACTCCGCGCCTTGTTTCAGAATGCGGCTCGACGTGGTCGGCGGCACGGGGGGCATGGGGTAGCCCTTGCGGCGCGGCGCCTGGAACCGGTTGCCCTCATCCTCTCCGGCTACGCCGATCTGCCACTCCGCGCGCTCGTAGTGCGGCTCCAGCTCCGCCTGCGTTATCGGCCAGTCCGCCAGTGAGCTGCCTTCCGGCACCCCGTAGAGGCTGGCCATCCGAAAGTCCTGCTCCATGAAGCGCCACGCCTGCGCGCCGTAGACCGGCGTTCCGCCGCCAACCGCGGCGGCGTTATTGTTGTAACCGCCTTCGTGCGGCCGGACGGTATGGGCCTCGCCCCGCGGATCGACGTAGACCCGTGGGTTGCCGTCGATCTCCGGCCCGGCATTGTGGCCGTAGAGTGATATCCGCTGATTTCGCACGTGGTCGCGTCCCGTAGTGGCCAGATCGATCCAGCCGCCGCGCTCCAGCAGCAGAACGTGCTTACCTGCCTCCGCCAGCACTGCGGCCGCGATCCCGCCGCCCGCTCCCGCGCCAACGATTATCACATCGTAGTCAGGCATTCTGCCTCTTTCCTACCCCCAACCCCCTACGGGACTGGGTCCTCCCGCGAGACGGCGGTCCCGTACGGGCGGGAAGGGGCTTCCTACCCCCAACCCCCTCACGCAAGCGGGAAGGGGCAAATGCGTTAGCTCCCCCTTCCCTAGCGATGAACGAGCGGCCAGGGAAGGGGGTCGGGGGGTTAGGTCCCGTTGAACCCGGTCATGCGCCACGAAACCCGCTCCCGGTTTCCGCCGTTTCCTGGATCCGCGTAAAAACCTTCCGCCGTGTGGCAAACCAGATGGTTGAAGAAGGCGCGCGGCGGCGTCGGCCAATCGGCGCGCACCTCGCCCACCTCGATTCGCGCCAGTAAGGCATCCTGATGCTCAGCGGAGAGATCGGCGAACTCCTGCGCGAACGTGGCGCGCGCCTCGGCGTCGAGCGCCGCGAGTCCCTGCCGGTATGCCGGCAGAAGATGCGCGAGCTGGCCCGTCAGCAGACGAGCGAGATACTCGCCGCTGCCCGCGTCCCAGCCGCCGGGAAAGGCGTCTGCCGGTATCACGCGGTCCATCGCGGCGTGGAGCGTGCGCTCCTCCGCGGTACTGAATGGGGTCGTCATAGCATGTTTTCGGTGGGCGAAAGGTACTGGCTTTCGAGCTGCTTCGAAATGAGCGCGCTGGTGCGCACGTAGGAGACGAACACGATGAGCGATACGGCGGCCACGGCGAGCCCGGCCCAGCTTCCGCTTAACGTGTCATACAGGCCGTGCAGGATCGCGGCGACGATGATCCCGAACGCGATCAACGATTTGGCCGGGCCGCGGTAGAGGCGCGCGAGGCCGATGAAGTAGCCGACGACCGCGCTCCAGCAGGCGTGGAGCAGCGGCAGGCTTATAAGCCGCAGGAACTCTGCGATCATATACACGCTGACGCCGTACCGCCCATGCGTCAGGCCGTTCGCGTAGAGGTACGAGTAGTGGACGGCCTCCGCGACGCCGAACGCAAGTCCGCTGACCGCGCCGATGAACGAATACATAAGCGGCGATGCCGGGTAGTTGCGGTTATAGCAGAAGATCCAGATCGGGAGTGCCTTCGTCGTCTCCTCGACGACGCCCACGCCGAGGATGAATCCGAGCATCCGCGGCAGTAACGCGAGCTCGCCCTGGGCCTGCGTGCCGGCATAGAGGATATTGAAGGGTGGCGCCTGCTGCAGTACCACCACGATCACGACGCCGACGAACGCCGTGAACAGCGCGATCTGCGATAGCAGGAGAACGTCGGGCCTGCCCGGCGCCATGGAGAGATACAGAACCAGCAGCCACAGGATGGCAAAATAGAGCCCGAAGAACGAGGCGCCGAACGCCGTGTCGCTCGTATTGCTCGTTACAAACTGGACGAGCGTCAGCGGCAGCAGGGCGTATGCCAGGAACCAGCGCACCCAAACGTGGTTCCAGGGAGCGTCCTTGAGCCAGATGTGCAGCGGAAAGATCGTTTCGATCTTGAGCGGGTTTTGATTGTTCAATCTCGCAGCCCGGTCGGTAAGCGCAACGCAAGCCATGCGATGCGATTACGATTTGTCCGCGCTACGTTCGCCACACGGGGAGCGGGTTCCTTGTACTGACGGCTTGCATGCGCGGCCGCCCGCGAATTGCGCGGCGCGGTCGCGACTGCGGTGAGCGGCGATAGGCGCGCGCCCGGCGTTGGACGCGCGCCGGTGCTGCCGGAGCGGTTCCGGCCGGGCAACGGGCTCCTGGCTATGCGGGCGCGACTTCATTGTTCCGTTTGGCCGCCTCGTCGCTCTTTCCGGTGAGGAAACCGGGCGCGAGCGCCGACCGGCTCTCCTCGCCCTCCGCAAGG
>DATGJU010000387.1:0-6015 GCA_035295045.1 Chthonomonadaceae bacterium | reverse complement strand
CCAATAGCGGCGCCGGTTTGAATCATGTTGCTGCGCGATCTCCGAGCGGCCTATCACCCAAGGGCGAGCCGCCGGCAATACTCCGATGTCATTCCCGCGCACAGCCTGGCAGCCGGTGGGAAGAGTGCGCCCGTGCCAGGTTTCAGGATACCGCACGCAACTCGAATTAGCGCATTGCCCACGGGTCCCCTTCATTCGCGTGGCGGCTATTCTGAGCGGACGGCGCGCGCGCCCAACCTGAGGCTTTCGCTCCGGCGCCGTATGTGCCGCGAGGCCTTCATCCGGATCGGGCTGCAGGGCGCCGGCCGCGATCAATAAAAGGACCGTTCGCCGCGAAACGCAGGACTCGCTCACGCGCAGCGCGAACTGTGTGCGGCGCGGAGCGGCGGCGATCCCGCCGTCAAGTCCGCTCGACAACTCGCACACTATGATCGACCGATCTGTCCCGAAAACCCGAATGCCAAGACAAACCATCCCGTCCCGTCCGCCGGTCGCGGAGCGCGTGCCGAAGTCAATCCAGTACCACGACGACTGCTTCGTGGACGACTACTTCTGGCTGCGCGAAAAGTCCGATCCGAAGGTCGCCGCCTATCTGGAGGCCGAAAACGCCTTCGCGGACGCGCTTATGGCGGACACTGCGCCGCTTCAGGAGAGGCTCTACAACGAAATCCTGAGCCATATCCAGCAGACCGACGTTAATGTGCCGTATCGCAAGGGCGATTACCTCTACTATAGCCGGACCGAGGAGGGCAAGCAGTACCCGCTCATGTGCCGCCGCCGGCCGGAAGAGGGAGCGCCCGAAGAGGTAGTCCTGGACCTGAACGAGCTGGCGAAGGGCGAGCAGTTCATGGCGCTCGGCGCCTACGCCGTCAGCGACGACGGGCGGATGCTGGCCTTCTCGACGGATAACACCGGCTTTCGCCAGTACACGCTGCAGGTCAAAGACATGATCACGGGAGCGATGCTTCCGGACCGCGTCGAGAAGAGCGTCGGCGCGGCGTGGGCCGCCGACAACCGGACGCTCTTCTACACGGTAGAGGATCACACCAAGCGGCCCTACCGACTCTATCGCCATCGCCTCGGCACACCCGTCGAAGCCGACGGGCTGATCTACGAGGAGACGGACCAGCGGTTCGGCGTCTCCGTTGGCAGGACGCGCAGCCGTGCGTTTCTGATGCTCACCGTAGCGAGCCACACCACGAGCGAGGTCCGGTATCTGCCCGCCGATGTGCCGGAAGGCGACTGGAGTCTCATCGCACCGCGCATCCAGGACCAGGAGTACTACGCCGATCACCGCGGCGACCGGTTCTTCATTCGAACCAACGACACCGGCCGCAACTTCCGGCTTGTAACCGCGCCCGTGCGCTCGGCGGGCCGCGAGCACTGGCGCCAGCGCATCCGCCATCGCGACGACGTGATGCTGGAGGACGTGGAGCTGTTCGCCAACCACATGGCGCTCGTCGAGCGGGCGCGCGGCCTGACGCGCTTCCGTATCTTCGATCTGCGCACCGGCCGCGTGCGCATCGTCGCGTTTCCGGAGCCGACCTACTCCGCCGCGCCGGAGCATAACGCCGAGTGGGAGGCGACCAAGTTCCGCTACAGCTACCAGTCGCTCGTTACGCCGCGCTCGGTGTTCGACTTCGACATGCAGTCAGGCGAATCGAAGCTGCTCAAGCAGACCGAAGTGCCGGGCGGATTCGACCGCGAGAACTACCGCTCCGAGCGTATCTTCGCGCGCGCCAAGGATGGAGTTCGCGTGCCAATCTCGCTCGTCTACCGCAAGGGCCTTAAGCGGGACGGCACGGCGCCCATCTTCCTGCGCGCTTACGGGTCGTACGGCATCCCGTATCCTGCCGCCTTCTCCGCTTCCATGCTGCCGCTGCTCGACCGCGGCGTCGTCGTCGCGATCGCGCACATCCGGGGCGGCGGCGATCTGGGCAAGCCGTGGCACGATGCGGGCCGCATGGCGAAGAAGATGAACACCTTCACCGATTTCATTGCCGCGGCGGAGCATCTGATCGCGCGCAAGTACGGCTCGAAGAATCGGCTCGTCATCAGCGGCGGCAGCGCGGGCGGCCTCCTCATGGGCGCGGTCGCCAACCTTCGGCCGGACCTGTTCCGCGCCGTGCTCTCGTACGTACCCTTCGTCGACGTCATCAATACGATGATGGACGACACGCTGCCGCTCACGGTCGGCGAGTATGAGGAGTGGGGCAACCCGACCCGTCCGGACGAGTACGCCGTGATGAAGGCCTACTGCCCCTACACCAACCTTGCCGCCAAGTCCTATCCGGCAATGCTGATCCGTACCTCCTTCAACGACAGTCAGGTGATGTATTGGGAGCCGGCCAAGTACACCGCCCGGCTGCGCACCATCAAGACGGACAACGCGCCGCTCCTGCTCAAGACCAACATGGCCGCGGGCCACGGCGGCGCCTCCGGACGATACGACGCCTACCGCGACACCGCCTTCGACTACGCGTTCCTGCTTCGGCAGGTCGGCATCGCCGAGTAGGCTGCTCATTAAATGGGACTAGCGATCGATGGGCTGATCATCGTCGGCTACTTCGGGCTCATCTGCGCGATCGGCCTGACGATGGGCCGGCGCGAGAAGAGCCTGGAGGAGTTCGCGCTTGGCGGCCGCCGCATCCCGTGGTGGGCGGTAATGGCGTCGATCATCGCGGCGGAGACGAGCGCCGCCACCTTCCTGGGCGCACCGGGCGAAGGGTTCGACAAGCGCAGCCTGGCCTACGTCCAGCTCACGCTCGGCCTTATCATCGGCCGCTTCCTGGTCGGAAACGTCTTCCTCAGGCCCTACTACCGGTTTCGCATCTACACCGTCTACGACTACCTCGGCATCCGCTTCGGCCCGCGTACAAAGAGCGTGGTCTCCGCGCTGTTTCTGGTGATGCGCACGCTGGCGTCCGGGACGCGGTTGTTCGTCCCGGCGCTGGTCATGGCGCTCGCGTGGCGCCTCTTCACCAGCGGCGGTGCGCACACCCGCCTCCTCTCCGCGGGCCTGCCGGAGTATGTCGTCGCCATAGTCGCGCTCACGATCGTCACCTGCGGCTACACTGCGGCGGGCGGCATCAAGGCCGTCATTTGGACCGACCTGGTCCAGGCAGCGCTCATGTTCGGCAGCGCGCTCGTCGCAATCGCGATGCTGTTCCATCAGATCGGCGGATGGAGCGCGCTGGTTCATGCCGTCCCGGACATGGGCCGCGTCTCAGGCTATTTCCAGACGGGCTTCGAGCCGGCGCGCGTGGCGCAGTGGCAGGCGGCCGAGCATGTACCGCGCATGGACCTCTGGCAGTACGTCAAGCTCATTCTGGCCAGCGACTACACGCTCTTTTCGGCGCTAATCGCGGCGACGCTGACGAACATGGCGGCATTCGGAACCGACCAGGACATGGTCCAGCGAATGCTCACCGCGAAGACGTTTCGCAGCGCACGCAGGAGCCTTCTCACCGCCGCGATCATGGACGTGCCGATCGCGGCGGCATTCACCCTGATCGGCATCCTTCTCTTCGCCTACTACCAGAAGGATCCGACTTACCTGCCGAAGGCCAACTCGGACGTTTTCGGCTCTTACATACTGAACGTGCTGCCGGTCGGGATCCGCGGCCTCGTCCTCGCCGGCGTCTTCGCGACCGCGATGGGCTCGCTCTCCGCCGCCCTGAACGCACTCGCCACGAGCGCCGTCAACGACTGGTACCTCCCGTACTCGAAGCGCGATAAGTCGGGCGCGTCGCAGGTCTCGGCCGCGCGCTGGTTCACGCTGCTCTTCGCGGTCCTCATGATCCTGATCGCCGTCGCATTCGCCTACGCCAAAGTCACCAACCCCTCGCTTCGTATCATTCCGGTCGTGCTGGGGATTGCGGGGTTCATCCTCGGCCCGATGCTGGGCGTCTTCCTGCTCGGCATGCTGACGAAGGGCCGAGGCTCCGAGCGCGGCAACGCGATCGCCCTGGCCGCCGGTCTCACGGTCACCGCAGTCCTCGGCGAGCTGCCGGTCACGATCGCGAACCTCGCGGCGCCGCTCCTCCACCAGCCGGCGAACTTTGTCCGGCCGCACTGGCTGCCGCACGTCTCGTTCACCTGGTTCGCGCTCATCGGCGCAGTCGTAGTCTTCGCCATCGGCGCGCTCTTCCGCACCCCGCCAGACCGGCTGGCCGCGATTCAGGAGGCGGAGACGCTATCCGCAGACGTCGCGGATTGAGCTGAACGACTACGCTCCACGCATCCTGTTCATCCTCTCCATCCTGACCATCCTGTCTATGGACGCATTCGTTTTCAGTACTTGCCAATCGGTAACCCGTTGACGGCGCACACGTCTAAGCATCGACATCCGCGCGCTCGAAAGGATCCGGGCAATGCTCCGCAGCCTCTGTATCGCTACCTTAATCCTGCTTGCCGCTCCGGCCGCGACTGCCGATGCGGCCCGCGACGACGGACTCGGCTCGGAGCCCAAGTTCGACCGCAAGGTCGAGGTCGCCGCCGAGGGTGTGCCCGTCGGCGACCTGCTGGCGACGATCTCCAAGAAGACCGGGCTGGCCCTGCGCGCCGATCCCGGCGTGGCAGACGATAAGATCGTGCTCTTCGGCCCGCCCCGCCCGCTTCGCGCCGTCCTCGGCGACATAGCCGCGGTCTACAACGACTCCTGGCGTCACTACACGAACGTCGAGAAGGTAGAGCAGTACGTGCTCTACCGCGAGCCGAAGGCGTTCCGCTATGAGAACGGGCTTGTACAGGCACTCGCGGCGAGGAGGATGGCGAAGCTGGACCAGCAGGTGGCGGCGCTCGACGAGAACGAGGCGCAGTTCGCCAGGCGGCCGGAGATGGACTGGGTCCGCCGGAACTTCGCGAAGCCGATCCTCCACGGCCGGACGGCCACTCGGCTCTACAGCCTGCTGGACGCGGGGCAGAAGCAGGCCCTCTTCGCGCAGGGATACCTGAACGTATCCTTCGCGGCGACGGGAGAGACGACGAAGAAGACGGTGCGGCAGGCTTTCGAGGAGGCGGTCGGCGGACTGGTTAAGGAGAACGAGCGCGTTCAGCAGGAGAATCCGAACGTCCACATCGTGATCGACGATCCGCAGAACCTGGCGCAATATGGCGTTCGGTTCAACCTTCACCACGAGAACAACGCCGGCCTGAGCGCGCTGGTCGTACAGATCATCCTGGGCAAGGCCTCCTACATGACGATGGGGGAGTTCGACGCCGACTCGCAGTGGCTGCTTCCGGCGCACGGCAATCCCTACGATCGGAGGCCAGTTGCGGCCGGCGCCGAGCTGCCTGCCGAGGCGGACACGCTCGCCGCCGCGCGGATTCGGGACTGGATCGATGCCCTGCACGCCCTCGCGGACCGGACCGGCCGGCCCATCCTCGCCGACTACTATCGTGCGCCCGCGCTCGTCAAGCCGCTGCCGGACGACAGCGCAGCTCCGGCGAGCCGTGCCGTGCAGGGGGCGATACCGCCGATCGATGCGGACTTTATAACCACGCCGGCGCATCCCGCCGCGAGCGGCACGGGGCGCGCAGGAGGGGCAACAGGCGCGGCACGCGCCCCGCGCGCGTCCGCCGCGCTCGATATGCTGTGCGAGCCGGCAGGCTATCTCTGGTGGGTCGCGGACGGCGGCGCCCTGCTGCTGCGGAAGCGGGACTGGTACGAGCAGCAGCGGTATGAGCCGTCCGATCGCTGGATGCGCGACGTGGCGGCGCGCGTGGCGCGGCAGAAGGGCGTCCCGACGTACGGCGACCTCGGCGCGCTCCTCGCGCTCACGCCCGCTCAGCTCGCCGGCCTGAACAACCTGCTCGCCGGCGGCGGAGGCACGCCCGACGACGTCGATACCATCGCCGGCGTGCCGGAGCTGCTGCGTGTCGCGAGCGCGCTGACGGATCCGGCCGCGCCGATCTTCGTTGGCGACCTGTCGCCGGATACCTCGGGCCGGATCGCGATGCCGCAGCGCGGCGTTCCTCCCGCCCTGCGCGGGCAGGTCGCGGACTTCCTGGCGA
>DATGJU010000386.1:0-5699 GCA_035295045.1 Chthonomonadaceae bacterium | reverse complement strand
TGGTTCCCTTGAAATCGACGCGACGAATCTCACCACGCACGTAGCTCCGAATGCGCTCGTCTCCAAGATGCGCGCCTCGTTCTACGTTCTGGGAGCGCTGCTCTCCCGTTTCGGCCAGGCCGAAGTGGCTATGCCAGGCGGATGCGATATCGGCGCGCGTCCCGTGAACTTCCACGTCCGCGGGCTGGAGCAGCTCGGCTGCCGCCTCGATCTTGCGCATGGCATCTACTATGGATCGGTCCGTAGGCTCGTCGGCGCGCCGCTCTACCTTGAGTTTCCAAGCGCCGGCGCAACGCAGCATCTCCTCATCGCCGCCAGCCGGGCCTGCGGCACCACGGTGATTGAGAACTGCGCCACCGAGCCGGAGATCGTCAGCCTCGCGGAGTTCCTGAACGGCTGCGGCGCGCGAATCCAGGGCGCGGGCACTCCCACAATCACCATCGAGGGCGTCGAAGTCCTCCACCCCTCTACCTACAGCGTCATCCCCGACCGCCTGCAGGCCGGCACCTACGCCGTCGCGGCGGCCATTACCAGCGGGGACGTGCTGATCGAGGGCGCCGTTGCAGACCACTCCCGGCCGCTGCTCTCGAAGCTCGGGGAGGCTGGCGTGGAGGTTCAGAACACCTCCCGCGGGCTTCGTGTTCGCCGTGCGGGCAAGATCGTGCCAACGGACATCAAGACGATGCCCCACCCAGGCTTTCCCACCGACATGCAGCAGCCATTCGCGGCGCTGATGTGTCTGGCAGACGGCGTCTCGATGATTACCGAGACGCTCTACGAGAGCCGGTTTCGATACACCACCGAGCTGGAGCGAATGGGCGCGGACATCCGCGTGGACGGAAGGACGGCGAAAATAACCGGCGTCGACAAGCTCAGCGGCGCCAAGGTCACCTGCACCGATCTGCGGGCGGGAGCGGCCATGGTCTGCGCGGCGCTCGCGGCAGAGGGCGAGACCGAGATCGACGGGCTTACCCACCTCGATCGCGGCTACGAAAACATCGTCCCGAACCTGCGGGGTCTCGGAGCGGACATCGTGCGCACAGGATCGCAATAGACCCGTAATGTGGAGCCCGATACCCGAACTCGGCGTCGACCTTGGAACGGCGAACCTCCTGGTCTATGTCCGTGGGAAGGGTATCGTGCTCCGCGAACCTTCCGTCGTAGCCATCAACAGTATCAGCAAGAAGGTCAAGGCCGTCGGCGAAGAGGCCCGGCTTATGCTCGGCCGCACGCCGGAACATATCGTCGCGGTCCGGCCCATGAGCGACGGCGTCATCGCCGACTACACCACCACGCAAAAGATGCTGGAGTACATCTTCGGCCTGGTGGTGCGGCACAACCGGATATTCCGGCCCCGGGTGCTGGTGTGCGTCCCTTCGCAGGTGACCAGCGTCGAACAGCGGGCGGTCATCCAGGCCGCCATCGAGGGCGGCGCGCGCGAAGCCTTCACGATCGAGGAGCCGATGGCCGCCGCGATCGGGGCGGGCCTGCCGATCTCCGCGCCTGGCGGCAACATGGTCGTCGACATCGGCGGCGGCACGACCGATATCGCTGTGATCTCCATCGGTGGAATCGTCACAAGCGAGAGCCTGCGCGTCGCGGGGAACCGGATGGACGAGGTGATCATGCGGTTCATCCGGTCCACCTACGGCCTGATGATAGGCGACCGGACCGCCGAAGAGATCAAAGTGCGGATCGGCTCCGTCTATCCCACCGACCAGGAGACGTACATGACGGTCAAGGGCCGGGACATGGTCGCCGGCCTGCCGAAGACGATCGAGATTTGCGCAGGCGAAATCCGCGAAGCGCTCGCGGAGCCGGTCACCCAGATCGTCGAGAAGGTGAAGCGCGTTCTGGAGAAGACGCCGCCGGAGCTCTCCGCCGATATCATGGAGCGGGGAGTCGTATTGACAGGCGGGGGCGCGCTGCTTCGGGGCCTGGACCGGCTCATGGCGGCCGCGATCGGCATCCCGGTCGTTGTCGCGGAGGATCCCCTCTCCTGCGTCGCCATCGGTACCGGCCGCGCCCTCGAGGAGCTTCCGTCCGTTCGGGAGAGCGCGATCATCAAAGGATAGCACGGGCGGAGAGCGATAGTGCAGGACTTGCAGCCGGTCGGCGGTAGGCGCCGCGCCGGGCTGCCGTGCCCAGATGGGTCCGGCGAGGACAAGACCATGATCGCGCGGCCGGCGCCTCAAGCGCCTGACAATGCCCAGCGGGCGAAGATTACGTCGGCGCGTGGCGCCGCGGGGTTATCGCTGATTCTTGCCGCGGTTCTCTGCGGGACGTGCGCGGCGGCGCCCCTGCCGCCGGACGTGCGCGCCGACTCCTGGGCTGCGCGACCGGTAAGCCGGACTTTAAAGGCAGGGGTCCTGCGCGTGCAGCAGGACGGGCGGTTCCATGGCGAAGCGCGGGTTTCGCGCTCGGAGACCGCGATTGCCCTCGCTGCCCTGGGCCGCGGGCTGCTCCAGGGAACATGGAGCGCGCCTGGCAAGGGTAAGGCCGTGCCGGATGGCGTCGCCGCCGTATGGGAGAAGACCGACTGGAAGACTGCGCCCGTGCGGCGCTATACGCTCGCGGCGGTTCTGGAGCGGATGGCGGACTATGTGGAGGTGGCGCTCAAGCGCCCCGCGCCGAGCGCGCCCGTCGGAAAGTCCGAGGCGATCCCGCCTGTCCCCGCATCCCGGATGCCGGCCGGCCCGAGCCTCGAAGCGCTCAAGTATCTGGCGCGGTACCGCATGATCCAGCCCGACTCCCCTCTCCTCAAGCCGGATGGCGCGCCGCTAACCGGAGCCGAGCTGAGCAGGGCGATTGCCGAGTTCGCGACCGGCGTCAACGATCGCTTGACCGACGTGACCGATCCGGCGGACGACGACACGGCTCCGAAGCGCTGAGCCGATGACTTCGACCGCGCCGTTGCGATGCAAGTGCAGGAAGCAGGCGGAGACCGGCCTCCGCTGCTCGCGCTGCTTCGTGCCGATCTGCCCCGACTGCTCGCGTCCCGCTCCGGTCGGAATGCTCTGCAACGCCTGCGCGCGCGGCACGTCCTCGCACCTCTACCAGATCGATCCCAAGAGCTTCGCCATCGCATTCCCCATCACGCTTGCAGCGGCCGTGTTCGGCGGCTGGCTCATGGTAACGATCGGCAGCATGGGCTTCTTCGCCGCGCTCTTCGCCTATCTGTATGGCATGGGGATCGGGGAGCTGGCGCTGCGGCTGACCGGTCGTAAGCGCGGCCTTCCCATGGAGATCATGGTCGGGGCGTGCGTTCTAATCGGGCTGATTGCCGGCTTCGGGATGGTCGTCGCGCTGTCCGCCGGTGCGGCGCCGTCCGAGCCAAACGGGACGGTGGCGGACGCCGCAACGCCCGCCACCCTGATCCTGCTCCACCTGAGAAACCCGTGGACCTACCTCATGGCCGCCGTCGGCGTCTTTGGCGCCGTCAGCCGCGTCCGAACTATCGGCTAATCCAGACTACCGGTTGAAGAGGAACGCCGGGCTGTTAAGCAGCGCCCACATCAGGTCCTGCGCGCCCTCGGTCTTCGTCGCGGCGGTGCGCAGCGTCTCCAGGCTCTCCTTGCGCTCCCTTTCACTCGGCATGCGGCAGAGCGCGGCAAGGAACAGCTCCTCGACGATCTTATCGTCCGACGGGTTGGTGGCCATCAGCCTGGCGATTCGGCCCTGCTTGTTCGAGATGGTATCCGTCGTCGGTCCGTTGATGAGCGCCATGGCCTGGCCGAGACTGACGCTGCTGGAGCGCTCGCACTCGCAGGGCGTATCGCGCGCGGGCCGACCGAAGAGATCGAGGAAGCCATCCGCGCCCGCGGCGGCCGCGTCCGGGATCTGCTCCGCGCGCGTTCCGGCCGGAAGCCCGCCGAACGTGGACTGCGTGCCGGTCACGAGATTGATCGCGTCCAGGAGCTGCTCCGCTTCGAGCCGTCGCGGCAGGGCGTGGGAGAAGTTCGTCTTGTCGTCCACGTTCCATGCATTGCTGGCGATCGACGACTGGTAGGCGCGTGATAGGACGATGACGCGCATCATGTGCTTCAGGTCGTAGCCGCTCGTCACGAAATCGTGGTTAAGCGCCTCCAGCAGCTCCGGGTTGACAGGCGGATTGCTCGCGCGGATGTCGTCGACCGGGTCGATAATTCCCTTGCCGAAAAAGTAGCTCCAGAGCCTGTTGGCCATGGCGCGCGAGAAGAACGGATTGCTGGAATCGGTAAGCCAGCGGCCAAACGCGTCCCGGCGGGCCGATTCGACCGCGATCTTCGGGTTCGAGCCGACCGGAACGTACGGGGCGACGGCCAGCCCGGTCTTCGGGTGCATCACCTCGCCGTCGTCCTTGTTGTAGACCACCTCCGCGCCGTTCGACGCGGGCTTGTAGCCGACCTTCGCGAAGAAGGCGCCGAACTGGTAGTACTGGTTCTGCGTCCAGCGCTCGAACGGGTGGTCGTGACACTTGGCGCAGGAGAACCGGACGCCGAGGAAGAGCTGCGTTACGTTCTCCGTCGCGGTCGAACTGTCGCGAATGACGCGCAGGTAGTTTGCCGGCGGGTCCTCGTTCGTGTCGCCGGACGCGGTGACGAGACTGTAGACGAACTTGTCGTACGGCATGTTCTCCGCGACCGCGGAGTGCAGCCAGTTGCGGAACTTGCGAACACCCTGCGGGCCGAGGAACTTGCTGTTGCAGTCCAGCAGGTCGGC
Source organism: Chthonomonadaceae bacterium (assembly GCA_035295045.1). Classification (GTDB taxonomy): domain Bacteria; phylum Armatimonadota; class Chthonomonadetes; order Chthonomonadales; family Chthonomonadaceae; genus DATGJU01. Next base: position 998 of record DATGJU010000386.1, on the reverse strand, counting down.
CCACTTATTGGTCCAGCGGTCCACGAACTCGGGCGAAGCGAGCAGCGCATCGACAAGCTTGGCGCGCTTCTCCCGCGAGGGCGACATGTCCGCAAGGAACGCGCGCGTCGTATCCGGCGTGGGCGGAATGCCGGTGAGGTCGATCGTAGCGCGGCGCAGGAAGGTGGCATCGTCGCACACGCTTGACGGCAGCGCCTTGAGCTTGCGCAGCTTCGCGTCGATCAGCTTGTCGATGTAGCCATATTCCGGGGCGGCAGCCCACTGGTAGTGGTCGCGGTTGCCGAGCACGGTGATATTGTTCGTCGCGTACGTCCCTTCGTAGCGAACCAGAAGCGCGGCCTCGCCACGCCGAACCGCCGTGATCTCTCCCGAGGGAGATACGGTGGCGACCTCCGGCAGGCTGCTCGTCATAACGGCTTCGCGGCTTACGTCTCGCGTGCCGCCGTCCGGGTAGTGCGCGATTACAACCGTGCGCTGGGTCATTTTCGGGAGCGTGACGTTCGGGACGGCCGGCAGCACCTCGAGACTTGAAACGCGCTTCACCGTCGCCGTATCCGACTTCGCGCCCTCGGCGATCCACTGCTTCAGCACGGCGTAGTAGCGAGAGTCGGGCGTAATCACCACGCCGCCGCGGTGCGGGACCGCTCCGGTGGGCTTAAGCAGCATCAGGCTCTGCGCGGGGTCCGACCTGTTGAACCGGCGGCCGGAGATGTCGTCGATCAGGGCATGGTGGTCGAAGTCGGGATCGTAGCCGCGCAGGGAAAGCTTGAATCCGTTCTTGCCCTTGGCGGAGCCGTGGCACGTACCAGCGTTGCAGCCGGCCTTGCTCAGGATCGGCATCACATCGCGGACGAAGCTGATCGGTGGCTGGGCAACGCTCTTCACCTCGACCGGCACGACCGTGCGCTGGCCGCCCGCGGTAACTGTCAGCACCGTTTTCCCGGCGCGGATGGGCTCGACAAAGCCGTCGCGGCCTACGCGCACGATGGGCGCAGTGG
>DATGJU010000385.1:0-11757 GCA_035295045.1 Chthonomonadaceae bacterium | reverse complement strand
GACGCCCGGACGGGGGAGCTGCTCGCGCTCATCGAGGCAGACCGCATGGGCCAGATCCGCACCGGAGCGGCAACGGGCGTCGCTACGGCATGCCTCGCAGCGGACCGGCGCGGACTGCGCGTCGGCATCTACGGGGCCGGCTGGCAGGCGCAATCGCAGCTCGAGGCCGTCTGCGCCGTGCGCGCTATCGTCGGCGTTCGGGTCTATAGCCGGACGGCGGAGAAGCGCGACGCCTTTTGCCGCGATATGACCGCCCGGCTCGGCGTGCCCGTCGAACCTGCCGAGCGGCCGGAGGACGCTGCCGCCGGCGCCGAGATTGTTATCACGGCGACTACGGCGCGAGAGCCGGTGCTGCGCGGCGAATGGCTCATGCCGGGCGCGCACGTAAACGCCGTCGGCGGCAACCTGCTTATGAAGCGCGAGATCGACGACGCCGTCATCGCCCGCAGCGGCCTGATCGTGGTCGATTCGATCGAGCAGGCGCGCGTGGAGGCGGGCGATCTGCTGGCCCCGTTCGAGCGCGGGCTGTTCCGCTGGGAGCAGGTGCGCGAGCTTTATGAAATTGTGGCGGGCAGTCACCCTGGCCGCATGGCCGAGGATCAGATCACGCTGTTCAAGTCGATTGGAATTGCGCTGGAGGACGTCGCGGTCGCTGCGCGGATCTACAGGAACGCCATTGAGCAAGGCGCCGGCTCACGCGTTCCCATGTGGGCGGGGTGAGGGGGCGAATTGGCTGCTGGCGATGTGGTGAAGTTGTCCTCCAATATACTCCATCGGCCGCCTGGTTTCCCTATATCTTAGGTAAGAATCACAGGTTTTTTTATGAAGATCGCGATAAGTCGCGATCGTCGCCGGCCTGCTGCCCGACAACGGTTGAAGAATGTCTACCGAACGGGCTTCATCACTTCTTAACGGCCAGAAGGTATCATTTCAATTGACCATTCCAATCAATTCATTCCATTGCAGGCGCGAATTATGAGGATACTTCTCATCGAGGACGATCAGCCGATCGCGGAGTTCGTCAGCCGCGGGCTCCAAGAGGCGGACCTCGACATCGAGTGCGTGACGGATGGCACCGAGGGACTGCGTCTCGCTACCATAGAGCAGTTCGACCTCATCATCCTGGACCTGATGCTGCCCGGTACCGATGGCTGGGAGATCTGCCGCGCCGTCCGGCTGCGGCGAAACCCCGTGCCGATCCTCATGCTGACGGCGCGCGATGCCGTGGAGGACCGCGTGCGCGGCCTCAATGTCGGCGCCGATGACTACCTGCCGAAACCGTTCGACTTCAGCGAGCTGCTGGCGCGCGTACGCGCTCTGCTCCGCCGTGACAAGCTGCACAAGGGCGGCCGGATACAGATTGCGGACCTCGTGATCGACTCGATGCGCAGATCGGTCACGCGCGCGGGCCATGAGGTGGTGCTAACGCCGCGAGAGTTCAGTCTGCTGGAGGCGCTCGCCCGCTCCGAGGGCGAGGTGCTGACCCGTGAGATGATCACAGAGCGCGTCTGGCGCAACGACATGAGCTTCTCGAATACGGTCGACGTCCACATTGGCAGTCTGCGCAAGAAGATCGACGCCGATCACCCGAAGAAGCTGCTTCATACGATCCATCGCATCGGCTACATGCTGCGGGACCCGGACGCGGTGGAGGAGATTTAGCGAGCGTGCTGAAACGTTCGATGCCTGTACGGCTGCGGCTTATGCTCTGGAACGTAGGCATAATCGCCTTCGTCCTGGTTGCGGTCGGCATCGTGGTCCGGTATACGACGCAGGCGGCGATCAGCGCGTCCGTGGATCGGGAGCTGGACCAGCGCTCCGGTCCGTTCGTGGATCGGTGGCGCCGCTTCGAGCGTGACCGCAGGTTCGCCCCACGCTGGTACCGGCCTGGCGCGCCGCGCCCCGCCGCTCCGCCGCCGAACGCCGGCAACACATTTGTCCGATTCCGGCCGCGGACGCTGGATACGTCCGGCCACCCCTACCTGCCCTGGGGAAACGACCTGCCATGGGACGGGGCCGCGGTCGCGCGCGCCGCCCGGGGCCAGCGACTCTACACCACGACATGGATCGGGCCGGATCACGTCCGCGTCCTCTCCTTCCCACTGATGAACAGCGGCGAAATCGTCGGCGTGATGCAGGTGGCCTCGTCTCTCGCGGACATGGACCAGGCGCTTGCCAGCCTGGAGGTGACGCTGCTCGCGCTCAGTCCGCTGGTGCTGTTGATCTGCGGTGTGGCGGGCGCGGCGATCACCGGCCACGCCATGCGGCCGGTTCGCACGATCGTCGAGACTTCGGGGAAGATCGGCGCGGGCAATCTATCGGAGCGGCTGCCGATCATCGGCAGCGATGAGTTCGCCGAGCTGGCCATTACGATCAATGGAATGCTCGGCAGGCTGGACGACGCGTTCCAGCAGCTTGAAGAGGCGTTCGAGCAGCAGCTCCGGTTCACCGCGGACGCCTCGCACGAGCTGCGGACGCCGCTCACCGCCATCAAGGGGAACGTCAGTCTGGCGCTTGCCGGCGACCGGCCCGCCGCGGACTACCGTAAGGCGCTGGAGGCGACCAACCGCGCGGCCGACAACATGAGCCACATCGTGCAGGAGCTGCTGTTCCTGGCGCGTTCGGACGCCAAGCAGCTTAGCCTGGACATGCGCGTGATCGACGTGCGGGAGCTGCTGCAGGCGGCCGTCGACGCGGTCCAGGGCATCGAGCAGCCGACGGTCCTGATCGAGACGCCGGAGTTCCTGCCGATGCTCTATGCGGACCCGAACCATCTCCTGCGGGTGCTCGTCAATCTGCTCGCAAACGCGCTGCGGCACACACGGGTGGACGGCGCCGTGTCGCTCTCCGCGGACCTTGAAGGCGCCAGCTTCATCATCCGCGTCACGGACACCGGCGAGGGGATTCCTTCCGAGCACCTGCCGCACCTGACGGAGCGATTCTACCGCGCCGACAAGTCGCGCGTCCGGTCGCAGGGCGGGACCGGCCTGGGCCTGGCGATCTGCCGCGCTATTGTCGAGGCGCACGGTGGGACGATCGAGTTCGTGAGCGCCGTCGGGGTGGGCACGATCGTTACCATCACGCTGCCCTACAGCGACGATGTCCCGCAGTTCTGACCCTCAGAATACCGGCCCCGATGGTCCCTCTGAGGCGGCGCGGGCTGAATCCCGCCGGGCGGCCGGTCCGTGGGGCCAGCCGGCCAAACGCAAACGAGGCGCCCGAGTTGGGCGCCTCGCAATGCCTGGTTGGCGGTCGCTACGCGGCGATGCCGGCGGCCGCGCAGCACTTGCGGAACATCTGCGCGCGTCCGGCGGGCGTCAGCACGCGGACAACCTCCGGCTTCTTGCCGCAGAAGCGGCACGTCGCCTGGGCTGCCTTGGCCTCCTGCCGGGCCGTAACGTTCGTCTTCGATCCACCCGATTTCTTCGCCATTCTACACCTCGCCTCGTTATTCACCCGGCTCGCGCCGATAACACGCCTTACGATCTTACACCGTCTATTATACCATGCGCGACGATCCATTCGCAGAGGAACGAGCGGCCGGGCCGTCGAATTGCGAAGCGGCGGAGCGTCTCGCGTCCGCGGCACGGCTCTGCGCCGCGCCCAACCACCCCTAAGACAAGGAACTCCATAATGGCCAAGAAGAAGATCGGCGTCGCCGTCATCGGCAGCGGCAGCATCGCCACGCACCGGCATGCGCCGGAGTACTCCACGCATCCGGACGTAGAGATCCGCGCCTTTGTGGACCGCGTGCCGGAGCGGGCGGAGAAGCTCGCCAAGAAGTACGACGCGAAGGCGCTGACCGACTACAAGGACGCGCTGGATATGAAGGGGATCGATGCGGTCAGCGTCTGCACGCCGAACGCGCTCCACTCGCAAATCTCTGTGGCGGCGCTGAACGCCGGCAAGCACGTCCTCTGCGAGAAGCCGATGGCCACATCCGCGGCCGAGGCGAAGGCGATGATCGCCGCGCGCAAGAAGGCCGGCAAAGCGCTCATGGTCGGCCACAATCAGCGTCTCGCGCCGCTGCACGTCAAGGCCAAGGAGATCGTCACGGCCGGCGTGCTGGGCAAGATCATCACGTTTCGGACCTCGTTCTCGCATCCCGGACCGGAGACCTGGTCGATCGAGGGGCCGACCGGCTGGTTCTTCGACAAGAAGCAGGCGTTCGTCGGCTCTATGGGCGATCTCGGCGTCCACAAAGCCGACCTGCTCCGCTGGCTGCTCGGCGAGGAGATCGTGGAGGTTGCGGCGTTTGTGGAGCACCTGTACAAGCCGATGGGCGACGTTGACGACAACGCCGTCTGCCTGCTGCGCGCCGAGAGCGGGTCCATGGGCACGCTGACCGCCTCCTGGACGCACAACCCCGGCGAGGACAACGCGACGACGCTCTACGGCGAGAAGGGCATCCTGCGGCTCGGCTCGGACCCGAACTTCAGCGTGATCGTGGAGCTGGCGAGCGGCGAGAAGCAGTTCATCCAGGCCGGCAAGATGCAGACCAACGAGTCCGGCGGCCAGAGCGACACGGGCGTCATCAAGGCCTTCGTAAACGCGATCCAGACCGGCGCCGAGCCGCCGATCCCGGGCGAGGAGGCCTACAAGTCGCTGGCCGTCATCCTGGCCTGCCTCAAGTCGTCCGAGACGAAGGCGTTCGCGAAGGTGGAGATCTGAGGCTCCGTCAGTGCGGCTCGCTGGACGCCGCCGCGACGGGCGCGGCGGTCTTGCCGGCGAGCCAGTTGTCGCGGAGCTTGACCTGCTCCGGCGAGGCGGCGGCGTTGGCTGTCAGCGTGTAACTGTAGACGCTGCGCGAGCCCATCGTCAGCTCGACCTCGCGGCTGGCGCCGCCGGTGGATACGGTGAGCTTGACCTTGTCGTCGGGCTTTGCGGCGGCCAGGGCGCCGAAGAGCGCGCGCGGCTCATTGGATCCGTCCACGGCCGTGATGCGGTCGCCGGCCTTGATACCGGCCTTGTCGGCGGCACCTCCCGCCGTGACACTCGCTACCTCCACGCCGGGACCGGCGTCGCCCCGGCCCCGCCGCGTCGTCATGCCGGCGTCGCCTACCATGCGCGGCGGCTCGACGCGGGCCAGCGCCAGGCCGGCGTAGCCCAGGCACTCATCCCACGGCATCTCTTCGGTACTGCGGGCCAGGCGATCGTAGAAGTCGGACAGGTCGTACATCGCCACGTGATTGACGGCGCGCTTGATATCGTCCTCCTCGAAGCCCGGACCCTCGCCATGCTTCACCTGGGCGTAGAGGAGGCGCATCGCGTCGTCCAGGCTGGCCTTGCCGCCCGTCACCTGCCGGACCTTCAGGTCCAGCAGCAGGCCGATCAGCTCGCCCTTGGTGTAGTACGAGAGGCCCAGGCCCTGGCTGTTGTTGGCCTCCCAGACTCGCAGGCTCGATTCGTCAGCCGATACCTTCAGGCGCGCGTCGTTGTTCTGGAGCTGGCCGATCGTGTCCGCGAGGTGCTTCAGGTACTCGTCCCGCGTGATGAGGCCGGCCCGCTGCGAGAGCAGGTCGCCGTAGTAGCTGGTAACGCCTTCGGACCACCACAGGTTGGCCGTGTGCGGCGGATCGACGTAGTTGAACGGGCCGAGGACGGACGGCCGGATCCGCTTGACGTTCCACAGGTGGAAGTATTCGTGCGCGATGACGGAGCGGAGCCGGTCGTTGACCGTGCCGACGGTCCCGATCTCGGTCGATCCGAGATGCTCCAGGCCGCCCGCCCCCCGTGACTGTGGCGCGCAACGGAACTCGAAGACGTACCGGTTGTAGGGCGCATCGTTGAAGAAGGCGGTCTCGACGTCCGCGATCCGCTTGCAATACTCCACGAGCTTGGTGCGATCGACTGCCGCGAAGTCGCCGTAAAGCACCACGCTGTGCGGCTTGCCAAACGAGGTGAATCGCTCCTCCGCGAAGTCTCCCATCTCGATGGGAGCGTCGGCCAGCACATCGTAGGTGGGCGCCTTGAACCGGTTCACTTTGATGGTGACGGCGTCGTGCGGAAGGATGGGATTGAGCGGGTCGAGGCTGCACGCCACGTTCCACAGCTTGGCGCCGGCCGGCGTCAGCAGGTCCAGCTCGACCGGCTCCGCCTTGCGGCCGACGACATACATGTAGGTGCGTGGTCCGCTGACGTGCCCGCGCCGCGGCCCATTCCCGCCGGTTTCCAGGTCGGCATTCTTGACCGTGTACTGCACCTGCACCGACCGCGCGCCATTCGCGCCGATCTCCCAGGTGTTCGGCTCGGGGTGATACACTTTGAGCGGCTTGCGGCCGGAATCGGTGGCCGTCACGTCCGCAACATTGGTCGCGAAGTTGCCCACGAAGTAGGCGCCGGGCGCCCAGACGGGCATCTGCACGCGCACGGTCAGGTCCTTGTTGCGCGGAATGTCCACGCGGACGCGGTAGGTCTTGTCCGCCATCACGGGTTCAACCGTGTATGTGATGGCGGACTGAGCGAGCGATGGGACGGAGACGACGGCAAGAAGAGAGCAGAACAGCAGTCGGCGAAACAGATGCATGACGCACTCCCGGCAGGCAATGATGCGGGGAAGTTCGCGCTCGGCCGGTTGGATTCCTCCGTCTTTGGAAACCAGCGGCTACCCGTAAGGCACGAAGACGCGAAGGGATGGGCTAGGGGCGAGGCATGGATACATCGACCAATCATCCCATTGTGCGCGACTACATCGCCTTTATCGAAAAGCAGCGGCGAGGCAGCGTCTGGCAGCGCGCCGGGCTGGCGCTTGCCATTCTCTTTGCGGTAGCCTTCTGTATTCTGGCGGTAGTGGTTCTTAACCATGAGCGGACCGAGGGCAAGTCCTACGGGGGCGTTAGCGGGCCGTTCATTGCGGTCGCTGTATTCGGAGGCCTATACCTCCGGCGGCAGGACCGTTTCAAGAAGCAGCTCACGTTGGCGAGGCACGCCGTGCCGGTCTGGGCTCAGCTCATCCAGGCAAACAGTCGGCTGTTCAAGCGGGGCGACCCGAACGCGGTTCTGCCGTGTCTCGTCGTCTTCTCCTTCGAGATCGACGGCGGATCGCAATTCATGGAGGAGATCGCGCGCCGGATCTTCGGCCTGAGAAGCCAGCTGCAGTTGGATCCTGACCTGGCGTACGTGCGATCGCTTTCGGCAGACGAGCGGCCGGTCCACTACCGAGTGCGGCAGTTGCCGCCCTCATTTACCGGAACCGACGTACCGATTTACGTGGCGGACCTGCACGTTTTGCGGAGCCAGTTAAAGCAAGGCAAATTAACAACGAGCAGTCTGCTGTGCCTTGCCGGCACAGAGACTCCTGGACTGGAACTGGTCCCCTGGCAGGTCCAGGAGGGAGCCGTTTAGGGGCTGGTGGCGCGGGTCGCCCTCCCTCAGTATGAGCTGGTAAGTAGTGGACTCTTCCATTCGTATAGCTCCCTTCAGCAGGCCAATCGCCGTCGCGGCCGGATATCGCATTCCCATGAGCAGGAAAACGCTCGTCCAGATCTCCTCGGCGTCGGCTGCGCTGGCTTCCGCCCGGATGCGGGCATCCATTTGACGTATGACTTCGGGCAAAGTCGACTCGGCGACGTCCGCAAGCGGCGCAATCGGCAGCACTCCCAGCGGGCCTGGAAGGACCTGGTCGACTGGTATCTGCCAGACTTGGACGACCCGATACCGGAAATCGAGGTAAAGCTCGCCGCCTCGCCCGTAGCGCTGGACGCGTCCGGTGATCGCCGAACGGTCCGCTTCGCGCCGCAACAGGATGACGACGCTCTCGACGGGCGCCTTAAACCTGTAGTCTGCGAGCACGTTGTAGCGCAGAGTGCGCTCGTCCATTCGGCTGTCTGCGCCTGTCTGGAATTCGATATGGGCAAGCCCGCCGGCTTTGAGCCGCATCAGGAGATCGGCGGCGCCTGTTACCGTTCGCCACTGCCGCACCTGCGGACATCGCGAAGATGGCATGCGGGCGCGTCGCCCGGCTCCTTTGCGCGGTCTGTGGAGAATGCTCCTAGCGCCGGCAGGAAGGCCCTGCGGAACTCGCGAACCATACGCACATTACCCCATCCGGAGTGTCACGTCGTGCGCCTCGCCCTGTCGCTGATTATCGTCGCTACGCTGTTTGCGAGCCGATCATTCGCTCAGCCGGCAGCCGCTCCCGTCCGCATCGCGATCTCCGTGGACGCGCGGGCGCCGTGGAAGCGGCGAATCCCGGTGCGGCTGACGCTCTCCGGCGCCGCCGGCCGAATCACGCTGGTGTTTCCGCGCTGGCTGCCGGGAATGCACGCCGTCCAGGGGCCGCTCGGCAACTTCGCGGACGTGAAGCTGACCGCGGACGGCGAACCGCTCGCCTGGAGCCGCGACCCCTTCGACCCGTTCCTGATCCACTCCGATGTCCCGGCCGGCGCGAAGGCAGTCGAAGCGGTGTACGACTACGTCCCGGCGAAGGGCCGTGCGGACGAGGTGTTCTTTGGGGTCGCGGAGAGCGAGAACCTGGCGGTGCTGAACCCAGCCGCCTTCGCGCTGGCCCCGCTCGGCGATTCGCGGAGCCAGACGGTCGCGTTCCGCATCGTGATACCGAAGGAGTGGGCCGCCGCCTCCGCGCTGCCGCTGACCGCCGCGGCGGATGGCACGAATACGCTGGTCGCGCCGCCGACCTCGCTCTATACGCTCGTCGACTCGCCCATCATGACGGGTCGATTCCACCGCGCGATCCCAATCGCCGTGCCCGCGGGCGACGTGCCGCATTCGCTGGACCTGTTCGCCGACAGCGCCGAAATCCTCGCCGCGAAGGCGCCGGTCGTTACGCCACTGGTCACGCGGCTCGTCGCGGAGAGCGGACGGATGTTCGGAGTGCGACACTATCGCGCGTTCCACTTCCTGCTTGGCCTCTCGACCGAGATCGGCCGCAACGGCCTGGAGCACCACGAGGGCGTCGCCTACGTCCTTCAGCCGGACGACCTGGACGAGAACCGGCGCGGCCTGCCGCAGTCGAGCTGGAACGACATGCTCATCCCGCACGAATTCACGCACTCATGGAACGGCAAGTTCCGCCGGCCGTACGGGCAGGACGTACACAGCAGCGTCGCGCCGCAGTCGGCGGACCTGATCTGGGTCTACGAAGGATTGACGCAGTACCTCGGGGACGTGCTTATGGTGCGGTCCGGCTTTCGGACGCCGGCCGCCTTTCGCCGTGACCTGATGAGCCGCGCGGCGGACCTGCGTTTCGGCCAGGGCCGCGACTGGGAGAGTATCGCCGATACGGCGCTCGTCGCGCCCTACACGTACACGCAGGGCGCCGGAACCGCGCTGCGGTCGGTAAACGACGTCTACTACGAGGGCGAGCTGGCCTGGCTGGAGGCGGACGCGATCATCCGCCGCGAGTCGCACGGCGCCCGCTCGCTGGACGACTTCTGCCGGCTCTTCTTCGGTGGCCCGAACCGCGGGCCGGAGGTGATCGGCTACACGCGAAAGGATATCGTCGAGGCGCTTCAGCGGACGCAGCCGTACGACTGGGAGGCCTTTCTGCAGGCGCGCTTCTATTCACCACCGGCAAAGGCGCCGCCCGCCGCGGGACTGGAGGCGGCCGGCTGGAGGCTGGTATTCGGGGACTCGCCGTCCGGCCCGGCAGCCACGATTGCGCCCGCGCTTCTGGACTATCGGCACACCTTCGGCGCCGTGGTGACCGGCGCCGGGAGGATCGCGGGAGTCGTGCCCGGCTCGGCGGCGGAGCGCGCCGGCCTGGAGGACGGCATGACCCTGCTCGGAGTGGACGGCGAGCTCTTCACACCGGCCCGGCTGCGCGCCGCGATCCGCGGAACGCACGGCTCGAAGAGACCGGTCGAGCTGTTGGTCGCGAATGAGAACCGGTACCGCACGGTGCGGCTCGAGGGGCTGGACGGCGAGCGGTTCCCGTCGCTGGTGCGCGATCCGGCGAAGCCGGACCTGCTGGCGGAGATACTTGCGCCGGCCGCGGGAAAGTGAATCGCATAGGAGGGATAGGGATACGGGGAATCGAACCCCGGTTAACGAGCTGAGAACCCGCCGTCCTGACCGCTAGACGATATCCCCTTGCTGATCTCACCGCCAATCTCCGGTTCAGGATATCTAGTCCTTATCCGAGTTTCGGCTGCTGGCTGTCCTGACCGCGAACTTAACCGTCAGAACAATCCCGCGTCTAATATATCACAGCATTCCGAGTTCGGTCAAGGGCTGGCTGCGAATAAAAAGCCGCCGCACTTGGCTTGTGCAGCGGCTTCTTTGCGTCTTTAGGCGGCGCAGGTTTCGGCGTCCTCTCGACGTTCCATAAGTTTGCCCCAGTCAGGTATTTCCAGGTCGCCGTCTTCGCCACACTTTGGTAGATCATACACGGTCTCCCAGTCACTTTCCGTGATGGCTTCCCGAAATTCCAACGGCTTCTCTGTAGGGATCGGTGGAACCAGAACGTCTTTCGTAGGACTGACATCGGTATACAAAGCCGGGTTGACTTCCCACACTTTGCGCTTCCGACCGGCCTCGCCGAGGAGTACCGATTCGCGGATGTAGGCGTGTTCCGCCAGCAGTTGCAAAGACTGCTTCGCGTCGTCGGCTCGTCGGAAGGCATTGAGGTTGCGCTGAACATCTCTTTGAGAGAACTCCGAGAATCCGTTGCCCAAAATCCAGTCCAGCAACTTCATGGCATCCGCCTCTATTGGATCGGCGTGCATCTCAGAATATGTGGCTCTGGCGTGATGAATGCCGTATCTGCCGAACGTGATGGCATCCTGCATTGTATCTTCACTGAGTTCAAATAGCCACGGGGCGGGATCATCCCAATATCGCGAGAGGTGGAGCAGTCCGGCGACACGGACGCATTGACCAACGAGTTTGCCGCCCCAATCTGCCATGCCGTGCAAATCCCTTCCCCTTGCGAGGCGCTTGTCAATTTCACCCTCAAACTGACTGCGGAGTCGGCGGGCTTCTTTACTCATTCTAATCGTATGTGGTGCCGATGAGCCCTGACCACCTTCGCCAACGACATCAACGACACTTGGTTTCCAGGAGCCGATAGTCCTGATGAAACGATCATATTCGGCAATCAGGTCTGTCGGAATGTCGTTAGTGTCGGTTTGTCGTGAGCCAGCGAGGTCTGCTGGGTATATATAAAAGAACCGCGCCATCAAACCCCTTCCGAGCATGGCAGCCTTTGCCGATAGGCCAGACATCACTGCGGGCTGCACAGTAACGGCTACCGTTAGAGTAGGGTCTAAGATGGTGAATCCATCTTCACCAGTATGAGCCTGACCCTTCCGGTTCACTCGAATAGCGTCCTGAGACCAAGCCTTCAGATATACATCGAGATTTATGCCAGCCGAATATTTTCCTGCCATCATATCGAAGAGGCCGCCTTCCGCTGACAACAGCGACATCCTACCTTCGTTTCGAGAAAGCAGTACCGCAAGCGATTCCGGCGTCGCGTCATCTGCCCAGAGCGTCGTCTTCTTCACTGGCGTCAGTTCCCGAATCTGCCGCTCAATCTCGCCAAGTTCTGCTTCTGCGTCTTCATCGTCACCCTGCTGTACGCGCTTAATTGCGTCCTGACGCTTCCCAACCAGAATAGTCTTTTTGGTCTCGCATTGCTGGATTGCTTCCTCCTGGTGAGCATGTCCCAAACTCAGTGGATAGTCCGCCCGGCTCGGCTTTGAAGGTGGCCGTGTGGACAACTCAATGGTGGAAGTTAGGATGGTGGTTCACTGCCCGGCCGATTCTTGGTAGAATCGAGTCGGCAAACCTAACCGA
>DATGJU010000384.1:0-12311 GCA_035295045.1 Chthonomonadaceae bacterium | reverse complement strand
CCTACGACTTGGGGCTGGGCGTCTTCCGCGACGCGGACATCGTAATCGGCTGTCTGGATAGCCTGGACGCCCGGCTCGCCGTCAACCGGGCCTGCATGCGTGCCGGCACGCCCTGGCTGAACGGCGCCATAGAGCTCGCCGTGGCGGAAATCTCGTTGTTCGAGAACGGCGAGGGCGCCTGCTTCGAGTGTGGCATGTCGGCGGAGATGTGGGAGCGGCGCGGCCGGCGGACCTCCTGCGCGGGTCTTCGGGGTGCCGCGCCGGAGGCGCCGGCCCCCACCACGCCGGTAGTCGCGAGTCTTGCCGCAGCCTACCTCGTGCAGGAGGCGGTGCACGTTATCCACGCGCGCCGATTGCGCGAAAAGCCGGGACTTGCGTACGGCGCGAAGATAACGGTGAACCTTGACCCGTACGAGACGGCGGTGTTTGCTCTTTCACGGAACCCGGAGTGCATGGCGCACGAGCGGGTTGGCACGGTCACGCTCCTGTCTGAGCCGCCGCACGGCATAACGGCGGCCGCCTTGCTTTCCGGGGCCGGCGCGTCGGGCGGATCGCTCGAGTTGGGATTCGATCTCGTCTCGGAGATGCGCTGTGCGGCCTGCGGCGCGGTGGAGCGAGTCCTTATGCCGCTGGAGCGGTGTGGGGAGGAGCGCGTACGGTGCCCGGATTGCGGCGCGGAGAGCCGCTGTCCGGAGACGATTAGCTGGCTCGCCGCCGATGACCCGCTCGCGGGGCTGCGGCTCGCGGATTTGGGCGTGCCCGACCATCAGGTCCTATGCGTGAAGAATGGGGACGATCGCGGGTACTATCAACTCGCAGGCGCCCCGATCTGGCCGGAGGGCGACGAAGGATGAAATCGCATGCCCGTCAATAAGGTTACGTTCTACGTTCAGACCGCCGATCGCACGCGTAAGGCGCAGGTAACGCTGCCGCGCACGATGAGGGTATCCGATCTGATCAACACAAGCGCGCGGCGATGGTTCATGTCCCGGCACATCGACTATCAGGTCGCCAATGTTACGACCGGGACGCTGCTGCTCTCGAACGAGGTTCTGGCTCCGGAGCGCGTGAGCAATGGCGACACGCTGATGATCCAGCCCTTCCCAACTCACGGCGGGCGCAGGCTCCGCGCAGGCAGGCGGATATGCGCAGCGCCCGCGATCTGAGACTGCAGTCGGACTACGTCAGTCTTCGGTCGCTCGCGCGCGGGAGCGGCGGGACGCTGACGATCGAGCAGGCGAAAGGCCAGCCGCCCGACTACTATGTCCTCGAATACCGCTGTCGCACCATCGAGCGCCTCGAGAGGTCGAAGCCGGTCTATCGGTACCAGAACCGCGTCGAGGTCCGCCTTCCGGCGCGTTACCCCGCTCCCTACGATGCGCCGCGCGTTCGCATGCTGACCCCGATCTGGCATCCTCACGTCTATAAGAACAGCGCCGTCTGCATGGGCGAGTGGAAGACCAGCGAGTATCTGGATGCCTTCGCGCTCAGGCTGGGTGCGCTGCTGCAGTTCGAGCGCGAGTTCTTCGACATGCACGATCCGGCGAACGAGGAGGCCATCGAATGGGCGCGCAAGAACCTGATTCTCTTCCCGACCGACACGCGCACCTTCCGTTCCGACCGCCTGGCTACTCCGGACGATGTCTCCGCGGCCCCGGCTCAATACACGCCGCTAATGCCGTTGCCCGCGAGCCAGTCCGCCGCGCCGCCGCCGCCAGCCACCGAGGACCATCGAACCGTCTCGTCGCTGGATTTGGAGGGCATCCTGTGGGAGGACCTGCTTTGAATTCAGCGGTCGAGGAGGGTGCGAAGGACCGTGCTCGGGAACGTCGGCCCACGCGGATATTGAATCATCTGCGCCCGCCTCTATCCTGCCGTCAACATGGCGCCTTGCCGACGGATGCAGGGCGCACAGCGCGGAGCACAGTCGCGTGAGGAGCCGTTGGATGCCGGGGTTTGGGAGCCAGGGGCGCAACAGGCCGGACGAGGGAAGCGAAGACCTGCTTGCGCAGCGCGAGGCGGAGGAGTTCGAGGCCTCTGTGCGCGCAGCGCGCTGGCGCGCGTCGGCGCCGCAGCAGCCGCGACCGGCGCCGGTTACTCCTGATCCGGACGAAGGCGAGATCGAGTGGAGCGAGCAGCCGGACGTCTACCGCCCGCGGCAAGTGGACGCACGCGACGTGCTGCGCGCCCTGGGAGTCGGCGCCGCGGTGAGGCTCAGCCCAGGCGAGCCGGTTGCGCTCATCCGGCGGTCGGCCATGGAGCGGCTGGCGCAGCATCTCCGGACCGACCTGCAGCGGGAGCTCGGCGGGCTCCTTGCCGGCGAGGCCCTTTACGACCCTGCGCTGGACCTGCACCTCGTCCTGATCGAGGCCGCAATGCCCGCGGAACACGGAGAGGCCACGTCGACCTCGTTCACCTACACGGCCGCGGCGTGGGCTTCCATCTTCCCCGGCCTGGTCGCGATGAATGCCGCCTGGACGATCCTCGGTTCCTACCACTCCCACCCGGGCCTCGGCGTGTTCCTCTCGTCCGTCGATCTTGACACGCAGGCGGAGGTCTTTCCGCACGACTGGCAGATCGCGATCGTGATGGATCCGATTGCGAACGCGTGCGGCCTCTTCGCCGGCGCGTCCGGGCGGGCATGCGCGTACCACGTAATCTGAAAAAACCGCCGGATGCGCGCTGCTTTCGCTGCGCACCTCCGGCGGGCTCCAACAAGACACTCTCGGCGGTTTCGCCGGCATGCCAAACAGAGCAATAGGGGTTACCCCTAATCGAGCTGCAATCGGTAGGACACGAAGGCAGATCGGATGTTTCAATGAATAGCCGGGATATCGAAAAATGATCGATCGCAGTCGCGCATGGGTCGAGGTCGATTTCGCGGCGATAGAGTTGAACGCGCGCGGTCTCACGGATCACCTCCGGCCGGACCGGTTGCTAATGGCGGTCGTCAAGGCGGACGCGTATGGCCACGGCCTGACGCCGACGGCGAAGGCGGCGCTGCGCGGCGGCGCTCGATGGCTCGGCGTGGCGACGACGGCGGAGGGGGAGGCGCTGCGGTCGGCCGGGATCGCGGCGCCGGTTGCGCTCCTCTGCGCGCCGCCGCCCGCCGACGCCGCGCGCATCCTGGCGGCCGGCCTTACCGCAGTGGTCGGCGACGACTGCCTCGTGGACGCGCTCGCCGCCGCGCGCGGACCGGGAGAGGCGCGCGTACATCTGGACGTCGACACCGGCATGGGCCGCTCGGGCATCGCGCCGGAGCGCGCCGTCGCGCTCTGGCGCCGATGCGCCGGCATCGGCCTAACAGTAGACGGCCTATGCACCCATTTCGCGGACGCCGATGGTCCGGACCCGGCGCTCACGGAGCGGCAATGGGCGCTGTTCGAAGCGGCTCGCTCGGTCCTGGAGGCGGCCGGCGCGCGGTTTAGCTGGATCCACGCCGGCAACAGCGCCGCGACGCTCCGATATCCCTCGAGAGGCTGCAACCTCGCCCGGCCGGGTCTGCTTCTGTACGGCCTCCGGCCCCCGATCGGCGCGATGCCTGGGCCGGAGCCGCTGGTTCGGCCGGCGCTGTCTCTCCGGGCGCGCGTGGCAGCCGTGCGCGCGCTGCAGGCTGGGAGCACGATCAGTTATGGCGCGACCTGCCGGCTCGCCCGCCCTTCCCGCGTCGCCACGGTGCTTGTCGGCTATGGCGACGGCTATCCGCTGCGGCTCTCGAGCCGGGGCGCCGTCCTGATCCGGGGCCGGCGCGCGCCTATCCTGGGCCGCGTGTGCATGGATCAGCTCGTCGCCGACGTGACCGGCATCCCCGGCGCGGCGCCGGGTGATATCGCCACGTGTATTGGAACCGATGGCCCCGAATCGATCACGGCCGAGGAGATCGCCGCGATGATCGACACGACCGAGCACGAGATCACCGCGTGCCTCACCGCCCGCCTGCCGCGCGTCCAGGTCGAGTCGTGAGCAACCGATCGAGACCGCTTGCTTCCATCGATCGACCGTAGGCCACGGGGCGACACCCTATACCACAATCGTCACGGTAGGCGGCCATCGGAGCCCGATCGTGCGGGCCTGTACGCCGGGTGCAGGATCGCGATTCCGCCGCTCTGCGGCCCCCGCCGCTGTCGTTTACCGTGGTATAATAGGTCAACGTGCGTCAGTCGTTGTGCTCCTACGGAGGATTGCTTCTCCGCCGGTACCTCACCTCGGTCGCGGCGCGCTAAAGCGATTCCCTGAGGAGTGTGTCGATGCTGCACCGCAACCCACTGTCCGCGCCTGCGCGCGCCGTGGCGATCACCATTTCCGCGTTCTCGCTCCCCTGGATCGTCTCCGCGCCGATTTTCGCCCAAGAAGCCAAGTCCGCTCCGACACACGCCCCGTCCACGAGTGAGAGCGCGGCGTCCGAAGAGTGGGAGGGCGTGTACCTCGGCCGAAAGAAGGTCGGATACAACGTCACGCGCTCCGTCCCCGTGACCTACGACTCCAGGCCGGCGATCAAGGAGACGACGCACGGCGTCGTCAAGCTGACCATGCTGGGCGCCAGTCTCGAGGAGGACGAGGACTCGGTCTCCATCTCGGACCAGAAGCACCGGCCGCTGAAGCAGATATTGGACGTGAAGTCCAACGGCGCGGCGCTGCACGTCGAGGCGATCTATAAATACGACGAGCGCAAGATCTACTGTACGGTGGGCGCCGGCGACTCGGCGACGCACAAGACGCTCGACATCCCCAAAGGCGCAAACTTCGCTACCGATACCTCAAATCTGACGGCGGGACAGGAGCTCGTGGTCGGCAAGACGCTGGAGTTCTACTACCTGCGCCCGCTTGCTGTCGACATCCACTCGGCCAAGATCGAGGTGAAGAGCAAGTCCACGATCCGGGACGATTCCGGCAAGTCCATCGTCGCATACGAGATTCACGCCTCCCTTGCCGAGGGCGACATGACCGGCTGGGCGGACAAGGATGGCAATCTCATCCGCAGCGAACTGCCCCTCGGCGACCAGACGATGACGACCGTGCGCGAAACGCACGATCATGCGGTGGACGTCGCCTATATCACTCCCGCGCTCGCGAAGGCAGTGGCGGCCGCGCCGGAGGCGCCTACGGACTTCGCCGATGCAACCGCCCTCAAGCCGGACCGCGTCCTGCCGGACCCGCGCGCGATGCGCTACCTCAAGGTGACGATCTCCGGCGTGCCCGCGCAGAACATCGTGCCCTCCGACGATCGCCAGGCATGCAAGCGCGACTCCTCCGCGGACACCGGCGGTGTAACGGCGGACTACACCATCCGAGCCGAACGGTTCGAAGCGGCGGACGCGTCACAATGGCCGGTGCGCGGCGCCGCGTTCGCACCATACCTGACCAAAGCGGCGTTCCTCGAGACCGACGACGCCCCGATCCAGGAGACCGCGGCGCGCATCCGCGGCAAGGAGACGAACCTTTACGTGATTGCGTCGCACCTTCGCGATTGGGTCCACAACGTGATGACGCCCGACGCCAGCATCGGCGTCGTCCGGTCGGCAAAGGACGTCTACAACCGGCGGCGAGGGGTTTGCCGGGACTACGCCACGCTCTACACGGCGCTCGCGCGGGCTGCCGGCATCCCGACGCGGCTCTGCGCAGGGATCGTCTACGCGGACGGCAAGTTCTTCTACCACGCCTGGGCGGAGAGCTACGTGGGCCGCTGGGTCGCGTTCGATCCGACGCTGTACGATGCGGCGAAGGCGAAATACGTGGATGCCACGCACATAAAGTTCGCTCAGGGCGACGTTACGCAGATGTTCGAAGTCGTATCGATAGTCGGCCGCCTCAAGATTCACGTGGTCGAGTCCGATCCGCCCGCGCAGGACGCCAGGGCGACCGCGATCGATAAGCCAGCGAGCTAACCACGCTGTATCAATCGCGCGCGAGCCGTGTCTAAATCCAGATAACGAAAGGAGGTGAGCTGCCACGATGCGTCTGCACACGTTCCGACAGATATTCGCCCTGCTGCTTATGCTTACGCTGTGCGGGACCGGCATCTATTCCGGACTGCATCTGCTCGATGTCCAGCACGTCTGGATCATCGACCAGATGAAGGACCAGGTGAGGTCCAATCCGAACTACACCGTGCAGGTTACCGTCGCGCTCGCCTCGATCGGACTGCTGCTCGGCCTGTGGATCGGACCGCGGATCGCGGACCTGATCATCGGCGCCGGCAAGGGCCTGGAGCAGATGTCCGCCGCGGACAAGATCGCCATTGGCGCGGGAATCGTGCTAGGCGCGATCGTGATGGTTCTGCTCAACCAGCTCCTCTTGCAGATCCCGGTGCTCCCGCTCCGGGTCGGCAGCTACATCCTGCTAAGCGCTATCCTCGTCTATCTCGGCATCGTCGCCATGATGAGCATGAAGAACGAGCTCGTTCTCATTCTGGCGCGTGGCGGCAACGTTGCCGCACAGCACGACGGCCCCGAAGTCAAGCCGACGGTCAACTGCAAGATCCTCGATACCAACGTCATCATCGACGGCCGCATCGCCGATGTCTGCCGGACCGGCTTCCTGGAAGGAACGCTCTACGTGCCGGGCTTCGTGCTCGAAGAGCTTCAGCACATCGCGGATTCCGGAGACGGCCTCAAGCGCGCGCGCGGCCGGCGCGGCCTGGACATCCTGAACAACATGCGGAACGAGCTGCCCCTCGTCGTCCGCTCGTGGGACAAGGTCCTCGACAAGTCCTCGCAGGCGGACGAGGTGGACACACGGCTCGTAATGCTGGCGAAGGCCCTGGAAGGCGTTATCGTCACCAACGACTTCAACCTGAACAAGGTGGCCGCGCTGCAGGGCGTCCACGTCCTGAACGTCAACGAGCTGGCCAATGCGCTCAAGCCGGTGGTCCTGCCGGGCGAGGCGATGACCGTCGCGATCGTCAAGGAGGGCAAGGAGCCGAACCAGGGCGTAGCCTATCTGGACGACGGCACGATGATCGTGGTGGAGGACGGCCGGCGGTACATGGGCAATACGCTCAGCGTGATCGTGACGAGCGTGCTCCAGACGATCGCCGGCAAGATGATCTTCGCGCGAGTGCGTACCGAAGAGGACGGGGACGGCTTCGACTACGCGGGCAGCCGCGACCAGCGCGATACGAGAGGATCGAATGGGCACAGCGAGGCTCCGAATAGCAGCGGTTATACCCGCCGCGGGACGGGGAAGAAGATTCGGTAGCGCCGAGAACAAGATTTGGGCGCAGCTTGGCGGTCGGACCGTTCTCGAGCGGACTCTGACCGCCTTTTCCTCGCATCCTGCCATCTCACAAATCGTCGTTGCGGCCGGCGCGGACGAGCTCGAACGCGTCCGCGCTGCTATCGCGACCCCAATCCCCCCCTCGCCGCAAGCGGAGAGTGAGACAAGCCCACCCCGGCCCTCCCCGCAAGCGGAGAGGGAGAGCGGTCCGCCCGCTTCCGGAGGGAGCGCGGGCGATCGCGCGCAGCCTCATGGCCCTGTTGGGTCGGACAGGCCTATTTCGAGCGGCTTTGCAGCCTGTCCGATCGACGTGGTCTGCGGCGGCGAGACCCGGTCCGACTCGGTCCTCCGTGGCCTGCGGGCTCTTGCCGCCGACGTGGACATCGTCCTCGTCCACGATGCCGCGCGGCCTCTGGTGACACACGCGCTCATCGACCGGATCGTCGAGGCGGCGGCCCGGACCGGCGGCGCGGTTCCCGGCCTCCCGCTCTCCGACACCGTGAAGCGCGCCGGCGCCGACGGCATCGTTCGCGAGACCGTGCCGCGCTCGGCGACGATCGGCGGCGAGGCGATCGCCGTACTCACCTCGGTGCAGACGCCGCAGGGCGCGCGCCGGTCCGCCCTCGACGATGCCTACGCGCGTTTCGATTTCGCCGCCTCCGAGCCGACCGACGAGGCCTCCTTGCTGGAAGCCGCCGGCACGCCGGTCGAGATCGTCCCCGGCGACCCGACGAACATCAAGATCACCCGGCAGGAAGACCTCGCCCTCGCCGAGCGCCTTCTCGCCACCGATTCGGTGAGCTTATCCGCAATCAACGCAGATCGCGCGGACGCGACCCCCATCGCCGAAAACCCCGGCACTCAGCGACCCGAACACCTGAACGCCCGAAGACCCGAACACCAAACACCCAACACCGAACACCCGCCGCGCTTGCCCGAATCGCGCACCGGCTTCGGCTACGACGTGCACGCCTTCGCGGCGCCGGAAGCGGGGCGGGCGCTCGTCCTGGGCGGCGTCGAGATACCGCACGACCGGGGGCTGGAGGGCCACTCCGACGCCGACGTCCTGCTTCACGCGATCTGCGACGCGCTGCTCGGGACGGTGAGCCTGGGCGACATAGGCATCCTGTTCCCGAACACGGACGAGGCGTACCGCGGGATCGCGAGCCTACGGCTCCTGGAGGAGTGCGGCCGGCGCGTTACAGAGGCCGGCTGGCGCGTCGTCAACATCGACGCGACAGTCGTGGCCGAGGCGCCCAGGCTGATGCCGCACCGGCTCGCGATGCAGGAGGCGATCGCCGCGGCACTCGGCATTGATGCCGGCCGCGTCAGCGTGAAAGCCACGACTTCCGAGCGGCTAGGCTTTGTTGGCCGCGGCGAGGGCATGGCCGCCTGGGCCGTGGCGACCGTTCGGCAGTTAGTTGCGAGCTGACGGAAACCCCGCACGAGAGAAGAGCATGAGCGATTCCGACCAAAATCTCGACGGCACGAAGGTGTTCTCGGATACTCACCCGGACATCGAGCGGAAGATGATCGCGCTGATTCGCACGCTCACGCCGGCGCAGAAGCTGGCGAAGATTGGGGACATGGGGCGGTTCGTGAAGGGCGCGGCATTCGCCACGACCAGGCTTCGCTATCCGGAGGAGACGGACCGCGAGATTATGCTGCGCGTAGTTTCCCGGTCAATCCCGGCGGACCTAATGCTGAAGGCATACGGCTGGGATGTCCGCGAGAAGGGCTTCTGATGCTCAGCGAGCCGGAGCAGATCCTGCAGGTCGTCATAAATGTCTTTGACCAGCTCGCCATCGAGTATCTTGTCGGCGGATCGGTCGCCAGTGGCGTTTACGGCGTTTATCGTTTCACAAACGATATCGATATGGTTGCGTCTATCACGGAGGCGAAAGTGCCTGCGCTCGTCGCAGCGCTCAACGCCTTCTACGCCGACAACGAGATGATTGCAGATGCAGTCGATACCAACTCCTCGTTTTCTATCCTTCACCTCGATCTGATGATCAAGGTGGACGTCTTTCTAAAGGCAAACGACGATTGGGCCGATGAAGTCTGGAAACGAAGGCAGTTGTTGCCCGTTTCTGCAGATGGCGCACTGCGTGCATTCCTGCCCAGCGCGGAAGATGCAATACTGCAGAAGCTAAGATGGTTCCAGATGGGCGGCGGCGTCTCGGACCGCCAGTGGGGAGACGTGCTCGGCATGCTGCGAGTCCAGGGCGCGGGGTCGCTCGATGCCGGCTATCTGCGGTTCTGGGCGGCGAGGATCGGCGTTTCGGGCCTGCTTGACAGGGCGCTTGCGAATGCCGCCATCGCGTGATGAAGTCCGAGAACGCTCGCGTCGGCCGCATCCCCGCCCGTCGAACGTGCGAAAACACTCAATCCGCCCCGCGCGCCTGCGCCGAGCGTCGCAGGTAGCCTAAAGAGGTACTGAAGATGAAAATGCATGCTCCAAGGTTGTCTTCGTTTCCGTTCATCTCACGCCGCCTGCCGCAGCTCGTCCGTCAAAAGTTCGAGGAGCTCCTCGGACGTGCGGGCCGTCTTAATCCGCTCGAAATCCGTGAAGTCGCCGAACTTGGCGGCGAGCCGCAGCCACTGCTTGATGCGGTAGGGCGTGCGCGCGATCGCCGGCCCCTCGAACTGCTCCGTGTAGGCGACCAGCCGGCGCAGCCTTGGCGCCCATTCGCTTGACAGGTGCGCGGGATGGAGCGTCTTCGCCGCGATCCCCAGCTCGCGCGCGGCCTGGAACGGCAGCAACGGGTTTGCCAGCGCGCCGCGGCCGAGCATGAAGTGGCTGCAGCCGGTCTGGTCCCGGCAGCGCCGGAAATCCTCGATCGTCCAGATATCGCCGTTCGCGACGACCGGGATTCCGTTCGGGCCGCCGAGCCGCTCCCGCACCAGGCCGATCGGCTCCCAGTAGGCAGGCGGCGCGTAGCCGGCCACTCGCGTACGGCCGTGGATGGTGATCCAGGCCGCTCCCCCCTCCGCCGCCATCTCGGCGTTCTCGTGGATCGCGTTGAGCGTGTCCCAGCCGAGCCGCAGCTTCGCGGAGACCGGGATCTCTGCGGGAATTGCCGCGCGGATCGCGGCCGTGACGGCGCGGATTCGGCACGGAAACTTGAGCAGCGTCGCGCCGCCGTCGTGCCTGTTGACGGTCGGCGCCGGGCAGCCGAAGTTGATGTCGATTGCGGTCGCGCCGGCCTCGCAGGCGGTAAGCGCGGCCTGCGCCATACGCTCCGGGTCGCCGCCGAGGAGCTGAACCTGGACGGGCAGGCCTGTCTGCGTCCGAGAGCCGGTCGCCAGCTCCGGCACGTGCCGCAGGAAGACGTGGCGCGGCGGCGCATGCTGGCTGACCCGCAGGAACTCGGAAACGGCGAGCGAAAACGCGCCCGTCTCGCCCTGCAAGGCGCGCATCGCGGCGTCGGTCACGCCGTCCATCGGCGCGAGGATGAGGGCGGGGACATCAGTGCACATCATTCTGTTTCGGTCCTACCTCTTAGCGCGCTTTGTCTTGTATAGGCCGTCCTTGCCGAGGCCGCTGGTGCCGGCATCCTGCCCGACTTTGCTGGCAGGGGCGATCTTGCGCAGCTCGCTGATCTCGTCGCGGAGCTCGGCGGCGTATTCGAAGTTGAGGCCGCGGGCCGCGTCCTTCATCTCCTTTTCGAGCTTCTGGATCACCTCTTCGATCTGGCCGATCGACATGACGCTCGCGTCCTCGCGCAGGCGACCTGCGCCCTTACCGCCGCCGTACTCGGTCCGGTCCTCCGCAACCTTCTCGGCCTGAAGCAGATCGCGGATCGCCTTTATGACGGTCTGCGGCGTGATGCCGTGCGCCTCGTTGTAGGCGATCTGCTTCTCGCGGCGGCGGTTGGTCTCGTCGATGGCCCGCTGCATGGAGCCGGTGACGTTGTCCGCGTACATGATCACCTGTCCACCGACGTTGCGGGCCGCGCGGCCGATCGTCTGGATCAGCGACGTCTCGGAGCGGAGGAAGCCCTCTTTATCGGCGTCGAGGATGGCGACGAGGGAAACCTCCGGCAGGTCCAGGCCCTCGCGCAGCAGGTTTATGCCTACCACCACGTCGTGGACGCCGAGACGAAGGTTCCGCAGGATTTCGGTCCGCTCCAGCGTCCTGATGTCCGAGTGGAGATAGTTGACCTTCAGCTTGAGGTCCTCCAGGTATTCGGTCAGGTCCTCCGCCATCTTCTTGGTGAGGGTGGTGACGAGCACGCGCTCCTCGCGCACGACGCGCTTGCGGATCTCCTCGATCAGATCGTCGATCTGACCACGCGTCGGGCGGATCACGATCTCCGGGTCGATCAGGCCGGTAGGCCGGATGATCTGCTCGACGATCTGAGCGGAGTGCTCGCGCTCGAACGCGCTCGGCGTGGCGGAGACGAAGATCGTCTGGCCGGTCCGCTCGTCGAACTCGTGCCACTTCAGCGGCCGGTTGTCCGCGGCCGAAGGCAGGCGGAAGCCGTACTGGATCAGCGTATCCTTGCGCGCCTTGTCGCCATTGTACATGCCGCGGATTTGCGGGATCGACTGGTGGCTCTCGTCGATGATCGTGACGAAATCCTTCGGGAAATAGTTGAGCAGCGTGTGCGGCGGCGTGCCGGGCGCGCGTCCGTCGAGGAACCGCGAGTAGTTCTCGATGCCGGAGCAGAAGCCGAGCTCCTGCATCATCTCGATGTCGAACCGTGTCCGCTGCTCGATCCGCTGCGCCTCGATCAGCTCATTGCGCGCCTTGAAGTACGCGACCCGCTCCTGCATCTCCTCATCTATCTCGACGATGGCGCGCTTCAGCCGGTCCTCAGACGTGACGAAGTGGGACGCCGGGAAGATCGTAATCGCGTCGCGCGCGCCGATGAGCTCGCCCGTCAGTGGGTCGGCGATGGTGATCTTCTCCACCTCGTCGCCGAAGAACTCGACGCGGATGATGATCTCCTCGTCCGCCGGCTGGATCTCCAGCGTGTCGCCCCGCACTCGGAATGTGCCGCGCTGGAGCTCCATGTTGTTGCGCGTAAACTGCATGTCGATGAGGCGTCGCAGCGCCTCCTCGCGGTCGTAGGTATCGCCGCGCTTGAACA
>DATGJU010000383.1:0-19389 GCA_035295045.1 Chthonomonadaceae bacterium | reverse complement strand
CGTAGTCTGTTCGTAGTTGCGCTCGGGCGACGGAATGAATTCCTTCGCTGTACGGCCTATGGCCCCGTGTCCCTGCGGGACACCAATGCCTCCGCGTGATCTACGAAGTGACTCGGAGCAGCTACTTAGGGTTTCGCGCCGCGCCAGCCCTGGGGGATCGGGGTTAGGTCTCGCCCATTTCGGCGCGGGCGCGCGGGCCTACCGGGTCGATGCAGGTGTTGACGATCTCCAGGATGCGGCGGCCGGCGGTCTGTATCCGCTCCATGTCGTTCCGGAGCGCGGCCTTGTCCAGCGGCGCGCCGCCGGTCTCCAGTTCGTCGATCCACAGCTCCGCGTAGCCAATGATCTGGCCTACGCTGGACCGCAAGTCGTGCCGCTCGCGGCGCGGCAGCGGCGAGCTATCGGCGCAAACCGCCTCGCCCAGCTCCTGCGTGACGCAGGTCACGTCACCATCCACCGCCGTATTGTCGCTCATGGTCGTATTAACCCCGATTCGTCCGCGGGCTGGCGCGGCTCTCCGCCGGTCCCACCGTCGCGTCCAAGCTGCGCTTCGATCTTCGCGAGCAGTCGCGGCAGCTCAATGGGCTTGATGTCATAGTCGTCGCAGCCGGCTTCGATAGCGCGCTCCCGATCGCCGGACATGGCATGCGCCGTCAGCGCGATCACCGGAAGCTCTCGCGTCTGCGGCGCCGCCTTGATCTGGCGCGTCGCCTCCCAGCCGTCCAGCACGGGCAGGCTCATGTCCATCAGGACCAGGTCCGGCTGCTCAGTTGCGGCCATCGTTACCGCGGCCGCGCCGTCCAGCGCCACCACCACGTCGTAGCCCTTGCGCTGGAGGCGGCGCGCCAGCATATCCCTATTATCGTCGTTATCCTCGACGAGCAGTATCTTATGAGACATTCTTAGTTCTTGCTTGTGCCGAAACGTGGTTCTTAGATAAACGATACCCTATTCGCGGGCGGCCGCCGTCTCCTGCGCGATCGCAGTCGCCCGTGCCGCGACCACCTCTCGTACGGTACGGACGACTTCTTCGCGGCTATTAGTTCCCTTCTGCAGGACCTTTTCCACCAGCCCGTCCAGCCGGATCAGGTCGTCCGTGGTGATGTCTTTGGCGGTCAGCACTATGATCGGAATCGCGGCCCAATCCTCGTGCTCCTGCAGGGCGGCAGCCAGCTCGAAACCGTCCATCCGCGGCATCATCAGGTCGAGAAGGATGAGCGCCGGTACGCTCTCTTGTATTCGGGCCAGAGCCGCGTGACCGTTCTCCGCCTCGACGACACCCCAGTTGTGCCGCACCAGAATTTCGCGCATCATGTCCCGGGTGGCCTGGTCGTCCTCTACAAGCAGCACCGTGCCGGGCGGGTCGCCGATGCGGTACTTCTCCATGATCGCGACGAGCTCCATCCGGTTGACCGGCTTGGTCATATACTCGGAGGCGCCGAGCCGCACCGCCAGGTTCTTGTTGTCGACCATGGTGAGCATGACCACCGGGATACGCTTGAGCGACTCGTCGAACTTCAGCGTTTTGAGTACGGCCCAGCCGTCCATGCTCGGCATCATCACGTCGAGCGTGATCACCGAGGGATGCAGCGTCCGTGCGAGCCGTATCCCCTCCTCACCGCCGGAGGCCATGGCGACGCGGAACCCCTCCCGGCCGAGCGCACGGAGCAGCAGCTCGCGAGAGGTCGGGTCGTCGTCGATGACCAGCACTAGCGGCGCGTCCGACGTCTCGGCCGCATCGACCGTGGCGCGCGCCTGACTCTCGCCGTGGGCCGGCGGACTGGGGACGACGGTCGACGGCAGCCACATCGTGAACGTCGAGCCCTTGCCGACTTCGCTTGCCACCTCCACGTCGCCACCCATCATGAGGCAGAAGCGGCGGGTTATCGCGAGCCCCAGCCCCGTGCCGCCGAACTTGCGGGTCGTCGAGGGATCGGCCTGAGTGAAGGCCTCGAAAAGGCGCGCCTGCTGCTCCGGCGGTATGCCGACGCCCGTGTCGCGGACCACGAACCGGATGCCCTCGATTCCGTTTCTACCCTCGCGCGCGACGGTGAGCGCCACCACTCCGTTTTCCGTGAACTTCGCCGCGTTGGAGAGCAGATTGAACAGGTTCTGGCGCACCTTCGTAAAATCGGCCGACATGGTGCCAAGCGCCTCGAACGGACCGGCCTCAAACCGGTTTGCCCCCTTCTCGACAAGAGCCTGCATCGTCGTCACCACGTCGTTCAGCATTTCGGCGACGTCGAAGGTCTCGATGAACAGCTCCATCTTGCCCGCCTCAATCTTCGACAGGTCGAGAACGTCGTTGATGAGTGTCAGGAGGTGGGTTCCCGCCTTGTGGATCTTCATCAGGTCGGCCGCGGCAGTATTTGCGGCGCCATCTTCCTCGGCCTCCTCGGCAAGCATTTCGCTGTAACCGATGATTGCGTTCAGCGGCGTCCGCAGCTCGTGACTCATGTTGGCAAGAAACTGGCTCTTGGTCCGATTCGCCGTCTCCGCCGCGTCCATGGCGGCGAACAGCTCCTGTTCCGACTTCTTGCGCGCGGAGATGTCGCTGAACGTGACTACGGCGCCCACGAGCTCGCCGGCCTCCATCAGCGGTACCGACGCGAACTCGATCGGAAAGGAGGCGCCGCTCTTGCGCCAAAGGTGCTCGTTTTCACCGCGGCGAATGACGCGGTCCTCGAAAACCTTCTGCATCGGGCACTGGGCTCGCGGGTAAAGGGCGCCGTCCGGATAGTGGTGATGGGTAAGCGCGTGCATGTCTTGCCCGATCACCTCCTCGGCGGCGTAGCCGAGCAGGCGCGCGCCAGCCTGGTTGATGAAGGTACACCGGCCCTGCGTATCCATGCCGTAGATTCCCTCCGCGGTCGATTCCAGGAGGAGCTGGTTGTACCGGGTAAGGCGGTCCTGCTCCTTCTGGGCATGTATTCGCTCGCGGATATCGCGGATAAAGGCGGTGAAGAGCGGGCTGCGGCCACGGTGCCGGATAGGTGTAATAGTGAGCTCGATCGGAATGCGAGTGCCGTCGGCGTCCAGCCCCGTCGTCTCCATTCGCTCGTTCAGGATGGGTCCCTCGCCCGTGTCGAGGTAGCGCGCGAGCCCGATTCTGTGCCTGTCGCGGAACTCCGGCGGAATGATCAGGTCGGCGAGGTCCTTGCCGAGCACGGCGTCCCGGCTGTGGCCGAAAAGCTTCGCCGCAACGGGGTTCCATTCGAGGATTTTGCCGCGGTAATCGATCGAGACGATCGCGTCCATCGCCGACTCGAAGATCGCGCTGCGGCGCGCCTCCCGCTCCTGGACCGCCTCCGCGGCCCGCTCGCGGTCCACGAAGGCGCGGTAGATCGTCATGAAGAATCCGGTGATGAGCACCACGCTGAGGACGAAAGCGATGGCGAAGCTGATGCGCGCGTTCTGCTCGCTCAGCGCGCTGCGCAGCTCCCGCTCCTGCAGTATCATCTCCTCCGTATTGGCCATCGCGTCGCTCAGCTTGCGCGCCTGCTCCATCTTCTGGCGACCAACGTCTTCGAGAAGTATCTGGCGCGCCGCATTGTCGCCCTGAAGCCGCTTCGCTTCGATCACGGCATCCATTTCGTGCAGCTTGTCCCGCGCGACCTGCTCCAGCTCGATCGCCCGATTTTCCTGAATGGGATTGCCGTGCAGCAGCTCCTTTAGGTGAACGATTCTTTTCGGTACGTTATCCGCGCCGTTGCGGTACGGTTCGAGGTATGCCGGGTCGTTGGAGAGCAGGTATCCACGCTGGCCCGCCTCCGCATCCTTCAGCGCGGACAACGCCGCGTACACCTCGCTGATGACCGCCTCGGTACGGGTAAGCGACTGTCGGTTCCTGGCGACAATCTCCAGATTCCTATTGGCGAGCCAGGCATCGATGGCGAAGATGGCGAGCAGAAGCAGAAAGCCGCCCGCCAGCTTCCATTGAATCAATCCGAGATTGGCGCGCACGTCGTCTCCCATCGATGCCGTCCGGTTCGAGCGCTTCCCAGGCCGTTCCGTGGGTCCGGGAGCAGTGAAAACCGCTAGTTACGTATACGAACCCTCGGGCCAACCATTCGCACCGCCAGGCGCGCCGGCCCGGAAACTGGCTGCCCGCAAGAAATATATTTCCACTCGGGCTTCGCGCAATGAACGAATCGCCACATCGGGGATACTGTACGCACGTGGGCCGCCGAATTCAGCGCCCGTTCCGCCAAGGCTGCGCGGGAGTCCCTGCCCGTCGCGAACCATAGATGCTGAGGTAGCGCGGGCGTCCCGGCCCGCGGAGAAGCGGCCGCGGAGGGCCGCGCCACCGGGTCGGAGGGCCGCGCTGCCGGGGCGGAGGCCGGCGGCAGTTCGGCGCGGGCCGGGTTTCGATGAGTGGGCCGGGTGCGCGACGGTTCGCGGAACATGACGATTCGCGGAACTTAAGGAAGCGTCTGTGGACGACAGCGAATGGGTGCGGCGCATACTTGCGGGCGACGAACAGGAGCGATCCCGGTTCGTGACGGCCCTTCACGGCCCGATCTACCGCTGGCTGCGCCACCTCACGGGCAGCGAGGACGCCGCGAATGAGCTGACGCAGGAGACGTTCGTCGAGGCGCTGCAGGCGATCCATCGCTACGAAGGCCGCGCGTCGCTCTCGACGTGGGCGCATCGCGTGGCCTACTTCCGGTACACTCACTGGCTGCGCGAGCGGAGCCGGGACAGAAAGCTGCGCGCGCCGCTCTCGGACGCCGAGAGCCGGCCCGACCCCGCCGCGAACGCAAATTGGGAATCGTTCTGCCTCCGCCAGGCGCTCGCGCAGCTCACCGACGAGCATCGCGATACGTTCGTGCTTCACCATGTTCAACAGTTGAGTGTGCTGGAGGTCGCGGAGGTGCTTGGCGTGCCGCCGGGGACTGTGCAGTCTCGGCTTTTCCATGCTCGGCGCCGGCTTCGCGACCTGCTTGGCGACAGTCCGGGATCAACGCTTTCCGGCGCGAGCGGACCCTCCGCGCCGGCCCCCGAGAACACGAATATTCATGAGGTGGTCATACGATGAGACGCGAGCTGCGCCCCGGCGCGTGCAAGGAGCCGGCGCGCGAGGCCGGCAGCGGTCTGGTGGCGTGGTGGCACCGGCTGCGCTGCGAAGCGTGCCGGCGCGCGGATGCCGTCGACGGCGTAATCGCACGCGGAGCCGCGCAGATGCGGTCCGAGCCGGTACCTTCCGAGAGTCTGGCGCGGGCGCTCGCCGCCGCCGGATGCGCTGCACCGCCGTTTACACCCACGGCCGGCCGAGCCGGGCTGGCGCGCACGCTCGCGCTGGTCGGCGTGGGAATCGTCGCGACGTCGCTGGCGCAGCCGGACCGGATAGCCCCCTCGCTATTCGGTCCCGCCCAGCATCCGGGCGCAACGGCGCAGGGCATCGCCGGCTTCTGGGCGCTCGTCGGCCTGTTCTGGTATTTGAAGCCAGTCGCGGCGCTCCTGCTGGAGACAAACGGCGCGCTGCTCTCGCGCCGCACACTCGTGCTTCTCGCCAGCGTCGGCGGAGCGGCTCTGCTCTGGCTGCTTCCCATCCTGTCGCCGCACCTAGCGGGCGGTGCGGCCATGGCGGTCGCCATCGGCATGAACGCGCTGCTCGCACTGGCGAGCACCATTCTCGGTGGATACCTGATAGAACAGGCGCAGCGAATCGGCGCAAGCGGCCGGCTGGGCGCGCTGCACCAGGCCGCTGCGCACGTCGCCGGCATGGCCGCGCCGCTCCTGGGGCTCGCCGCGGGCCGCGTCGCCGGTCCGGCGGTCGCCGCCGGCCTGCTGCTGGCGTTCGGCGTTACGGCCGCGCTACTGCTGCCGCACAGCGGCCCGACCCGGCCCGCGCGGGTCCGGGAGCAGGTGCGGCGACTCTCTAGCGCACGGGAGCTGTGGCAGGTCGCCCTCCTGCTGCTGCTCGTCATCGGTCCCTCCAGCTTCGAGGCGCTGCTAACCAGGCAGCAGGACCTCCATGGGCTGACGGCCGTGCAGCGGCTGCACCTGAACTGGATCGGCGAGGCCGCCACGCTGCTCTCGATTGCGGCCTACGCGCTTCTGTGCCGGTCGGTCTCGCTCAAGTCGCTGTTGCCGGCCGGCATCCTGGCGAACGCCGGTGGCACGCTGCTCTACCTGGCATATGCCGGACCGCTTGGCTTCGCCGGCGCTGCGGCAATCGAGGCGATTAACGGCCTGGCCGCGGCGCTGATAGTCGTTACTCTGTTCGATCTCGCCGTCCGTGCCGTGCCGAGCGCGTGCCCGTACCTCGGCTACGCCGTCCTGATGAGCGTGAACAACGCCGCCCGCGCCCTATCGGAGGTGACGATGGCATCGCTCTCACTCAGCTTCGCCACCGTGGTGGCGCTGAGCGCGGTGTGCTCCGTCCTGGCCCTCCTGGTCGTGGTGCGCCTGCCTGCCGCGCTCATAGCGCGGCGCGAGGGTGAGCCGCTGCCTGCCAGTGCAGGAAACGGCATGCGCTTTCAAGAATACTGGGTATCGTGACCGGAACGGTGGCGGCCGATGGCCCAGCACGCGAGGATCAGCATGGTTTCCACGTCAACTCGGCGGCCGGGCAGAGGTTTCGCCGCGCCCCGCGCCTGCAGGCTCGTTCGGATCGCCTCGTGCGCGATCGCGCTCCTGCTGCCGGCCGTCTCCGGCTGCAGTAACGACCCCTACCCGGCCGGCGAGAGCGCGACGCCGACGCTCTACCGCGTACTGTCGGACAATCCCAAGACGCTGGACCCGAGCATCGCCTACGACGTCGCCTCCGGCACCGTGATCGATACGGTCTATCCGAGCTACCTGCAGTACCACTATCTGAAGCGCGACCCCTTCGTGCTGGAGCTGGGGCTGGGCGCGGCCGACCCGAAGCGCGAGAAGTGGCCCGTCCAGGTGACCGAAAAGGGCAAGACGGTCACGAAGACAGGCGAACGCTGGACCTTCACGATCAAGAAAGGGCTGCACTTCCAGGACGATCCCTGTTTTCCGGGTGGCCGGGGCCGGGAGATCGTGGCGGCGGACTTTCTCTTCAGCTTCAAGCGAATGGCGGCGCCGAACGTCGCCTGCCCCATCTTCTCCTTCTTCAGCGATAAGATCCTTGGCCTCCAGAACTGGCGGGACGAGAACACTGCCCGGCTGAAAGAGGCGAAGAAGCGCAACCCGAACGGTCCGAAGGCGCGCGTCGACTATGCGGCGGACATTCCCGGCCTGCAGCTTGACCCCAGCGATCCGTACACCTTCCGCATTCTGCTCAATCAGCCCTATCCGCAGCTTCGCTACCTGATGGCGATGCACTTCACCACGCCGCTGGCGCACGAGGCGGTCGACCGATACGGCGACGAGAACCTCGGCAAGGACGCGCCGGACGATCAAAAGTTCT
This sequence comes from Chthonomonadaceae bacterium, assembly GCA_035295045.1. Lineage (GTDB taxonomy): Bacteria > Armatimonadota > Chthonomonadetes > Chthonomonadales > Chthonomonadaceae > DATGJU01. The sequence goes on along the minus strand of DATGJU010000383.1, from coordinate 12,008 downwards.
CCGTCCATCCGGTCGGTTCCGGCTCCTTCAAGGTCACCGAGTACATCAAGAACCTGCGCATCATGCTCGTGGCGAACCCCAACTACCGCCCGGAATTCTATCCCACGGAAGGGCAGCCGGGGGACCGCGAGAACGGCCTGCTCGCCGATGCAGGCAAGCGGCTTCCACTGGTCAAGTCCATCCGGTTCAATATTATTCGCGAGAGCATCACCAGCTTCAATGAGTTTCTCCAGGGATACGAGGACCTCGCAGGGGTGTCGCAGCAGAACTTCCAACAGGTGATGACGGTGTCCGGGCGGCTGTCGCCGGAGATGCAGGCCCGGGGCCTGGGACTTCACCGCGACAAGGGCGTCGACATCTCCTACTTCTCCTTCAACATGGACGATCCGACTTTCGGCGGAACTTCGGAGAAGAACAGGAAGCTGCGCCAGGCGATCTCTCTCAGCATAGACAGCAGGGAGATGATCGACCTTCTTGAGCAGGGGCTGGGAGTAGACGCACAGTTCATGGTGGCGCCGGGCCTCTTCGGTTACGACCCGAACTATAAGAATCCGTACCGCCAGTTCGATCCCTCGCTTAAGCAGGCGAAACAGCTTCTAGCCGAGGCGGGATATCCGGACGGCATCGATCCCAAGACGGGCAGCCGGCTCACGCTGATCTGGGAGAACCTGAACACGACGCCGCTGGGCAAGCAGGAGGACGCGCTCGTCCGGCGCCAAATCCAGCGGCTCGGACTGAACGTCGACTCCCGTCCGCACCTCTTCGCGGACTACGAGGACCGCCTGGACAGTGGCCAGTTCACGTTTATGAGCTTCGGCTGGGTTGCGGACTATCCCGATCCGGAGAACTTCGTCTTCCTGCTCTACGGTCCGAACAGCGCGAAACGGAACAATGGCCCCAACTATTCGAACTACGCCAACCCGGAGTACGACAAGCTCTTCGACCAGATGCGCATCATGGACGACGGCCCGGAGCGTAAGGCGATTATCGTGAAGATGCGCGCAATCGTGGAGCAGGACTGCGTCTGGATACCCTGGCTGCACAGTGAGACCTTCGCGCTGACGCAGCAGTGGGTCAAGAACTACAAGCCGCACCCGGTCGCCATGGATACCATGAAGTACTGGAACGTCGACGCCCCGCTGCGGGCGCGTCTCCAGGCGCAGTGGAACCGGCCAAACTACTGGCCCGTCGCGATTCTCGTGTTACTGATCGCCATCGCCATCGTTCCGGCGGCCGGGGTGGTGCAGGCGCGCACGAACCGGCGCGTCCGCAGGCAGCAGGAGGGCGGCCGCTGATGCTGTCGTATCTCGTGCGCCGGCTGCTGTACTCGATACCGATCCTCATCGGTGTCTCGCTGCTCACATTCGTCCTGTTCTATAGAAGCTCGACGCCGGAGCAGATCGCGCGGCGCAACCTCTCCGCCAAGAACCCTTCACATGAGCAGATCCTCCAGTGGGAGAAACAGCACGGCTACGATAAGCCGCTGCCGGAGCAGTTCGCCAAGCACATGCGCGAGCTGATGCTGCTGCAGTTCGGCAAGTCCGACAGTCTCGGCGGCGAGGACATCTGGACGCGAATCAAGGTCGCCGGGCCGGTATCGTTTCAGATCGCATCGCTCGTCTTCTTCTCCGGGCTGATCGCCGCCATCTGTTTTGCGCTCGCGGTCGCCTATTTCCGTGGGACCTACATCGATTACGCCGGCACCTTCCTCTGCGTCCTGTTGATGAGCGTCGTCTATGTCGTCTACATCATCGCGGGACAGTTTATTCTTGGCAAGGTGCTGAAGTACTACCCGCTCGCCGGCTACCGGTTCGGCTGGGATTCGTTCCGCTTCGCGATCCTGCCGACGATCGTCGGGCTGATCAGCGGGCTCGGCGCCAGCGTCCGGCTCTACCGCACCTTCCTGCTCGAAGAGATGAACCTGGACTACATCCGCACGGCGCGGGCGAAGGGCGTCAGCGAGCGGCGGATCCTCTTCCAGCACGTGCTGAAGAACGCCTCCATCCCGATCCTGACGAACGTCGTCCAGGTCATTCCCGCCCTCTTTCTCGGCAGCCTGCTGCTTGAATCGTTCTTCAGCATCCCCGGTCTCGGCGGCTGGACGGCGGACGCTATCCTCAACAAAGACTTCGCAGTCGTGCGGGCCATGGTGTTCCTGGGAACGCTCGTTACGATCATCGGGTACACCCTGACGGACATCAGCTACGCACTCGTCGACCCGCGCGTAAGGCTCGAGGGCGGCAAGCTCGGCGCCTTCGAGATCTCCGTGATCGTGCTGGCGCCGATCGCGGGGCTGCTCTATCTCGTCCGAGACTGGCCCATCGTGCGCGGGACCGGTGCGCTGATCGCCGGGCTTTTCGGCGCCCTCGACCACCTTTGGAATGCCGGAATCGCCGGTCCGATCGGCGGGTTCTGGAGCGGACACGTGGCCGGCCCGCTCGGATGGTTCTGGAGCCACTACTCGACGCCGATCGGCAACCTGATACCTTTCGTGATCGTCGTGGTGCTCGTCACCGCCGTGGTGCGGTCCGGCCGCGAGCCGCTCTGGGCGGAGGCCTATCGCCGGCTGCGCTCGAACCCGATCGCCATGGGCTCGCTCACGATCATCTGCCTGTACGGCCTGGTCGCCATGCTCGACAGCGTGAGCTGGCAGGACAGCCGGACCGCCCGGCCGGAGACGGCGCTGGACCGTATCTTCAAGCGGGTCAGTGAGGAGAGGACCTACTCGGCGCCTGAGGCCGCAATCAGCTTTGGCGAGCCGCACCCGCAGCCGCTTAAGGGCCGCCATATCATGGGCACCGACGGCAACGGCCAGGACGTGCTCGTTCAGACGCTGAAGGGCTGTCGCACCGCCATCATCATCGGCGGCCTCACAACGCTGATCGTCACACCCGTGGCGCTCTTCATGGGCATGATCGCCGGGTATTTCGGCAAACGCATCGACGACGCCGTGCAGTATCTCTACACGGTCGTCTCGTCGATACCGGACATTCTGCTGCTCATCTCCCTGCTGCTGGTGTTCGGCCGCAGTCTCTACATGATCTGCATCGCGCTCAGCTTCACCAGTTGGGTGGGACTCTGCCGCCTGATCCGCGGCGAGACGCTCAAGCATCGCGACCGGGAGTACGTACGGGCGGCGCGCGCGCTCGGGGTGGGGCCGTTCCGTATCATGTCCCGCCACATCCTGCCCAACCTTCTGCCTACGGTCATCATCTCGGCGACGCTCGGCTTCAGCGGCCTCGTCCTATCGGAAACGATCCTGACGTATCTCGGAATCGGCGTTGAGGCCGGAATCGGCAGCTGGGGCTATATGATCGACGCAGCGCGCATGGAGCTGGCGCGCGACCCGATCATCTGGTGGAACCTGGCCGGCGCGACCACCGCGCTGTTCCTGCTGGTTCTGGCGTTCAACGTCTTCGGCGACACCCTCCGCGACGCGATAGATCCGCGCCTTCGGACATAGGTAGCCGGTAGCTGGTAACTGGCAAATGCGCCAACCGGCTACCGTCTACCGTCTACCAGCTACTGGAGCCAACCGTGCCAACGCCGCTCCTTGAAGTGGACAACCTGCATACCTACTTCCAGACGCCGCGCGGAGTTTCGCGGGCGGTGGACGGCGTCAGCTTCAGCTTGAACGCCGGCGAGACGCTTGCAATCGTCGGCGAGTCGGGCTGCGGCAAGTCGATGACGGCGCTCTCGATCCTGCAGCTCGTCCCGGAGCCGGCCGGATACATCGACACCGGAAGGATCCTGTTCGAGGGAAACGATCTGCTCGACTTGACCTGGGACCAGATGCGCTCGGTCCGCGGCAAGGACATCGCGATGATCTTCCAGGAGCCGATGACGAGCCTGAACGCCGTATTCACCATCGGCTGGCAAATCCGGGAGACGATCCTGCTGCATGGGACTGCGAAGGGACTCGATGCGGAGAACCGCGCGATCGAGCTGCTGCGCAAGGTCGGCATCGACAACCCCGAAGTCGCGATGCGCCAGTATCCGCACGAGCTTTCCGGCGGGATGCGCCAGCGCGCCATGATCGCCATGGCGCTGGCAAACAACCCGAAGCTGCTGATCGCCGACGAGCCGACGACCGCGCTGGACGTGACGATCCAGGCGCAAATCCTCGACCTGATGCGCGACCTACAGCAAGAGTTCCGCATGGCGATCCTGCTGATCACGCACGACCTCGGCATCGTGGCGCGCATGGCGAACAGTGTCGCCGTCATGTACGCCGGGCAGGTCGTCGAGAATGCGCCGACGCAGGAGCTGTTCCGCGAGCCGAAGCATCCCTATACGCGCGGCCTGTTCGCCAGCCTGCCGACGCGCACGCGCCGCGGCCGCGACCTGGAGACGCTGGAGGGCGTGGTACCGCAGCCGACGAACTGGCCGCCCGCATGCAGGTTCGAGCCGCGCTGCAGGCTTCGGTGGGGGTCGTGCGCGACGATCCCGCCCCGGTATGCCGCGATCATCACGCCAAATCCCGTCCGCTGCCACCTCTACGATCCGCAGATTCCGGACAGGCCGGCGCCGGGCGCTAAGGCGGCCGAGGAGGCGCTGCTCAAATGACGGCTCCCGCGAAGGGCGGCGACGCGCTGCTCGTGGTCAAGCACCTGAAGAAGTATTTCTCGGTGCGCGGCAAGCTGCCGTGGCACCGAGGCTCCAAGAAGGCGGTCGACGACGTGAGCTTCGAGGTGCGCCGGGGCGAAACGCTGGCGCTCGTGGGAGAGAGCGGGTCCGGAAAGACGACCATTGGAATGATGCTGCTGAACCTGCTGGAGCCGACCAGCGGCGAAATCCTCTATGACGGCCAGCCGCTGGTGCAGAAGGGCAGAGCCGCGGCGCTCAGTCTCCGCCGGAAGATGCAGGTTGTTTTTCAGGACCCCTACGCCTCGCTGAACGCCCGCATGAACGTCCGCGAAATCCTTACCGAGGGAATGATCATCCACAGGATCGGCGCGGATGCGGCCGAGCGCCGCGAGCTTGCGGCGAAGCATCTGCTCTCAGTCGGGCTGGGGCCGGAGGCGCTGGATCGGTACCCGCACGAATTCAGCGGCGGCCAGCGCCAGCGGATCGCGATCGCCCGCGCCCTCTCCGTCGACCCAAGCTTCATCGTTCTGGACGAGCCGACCAGCGCGCTCGACGTTTCCGTGCAGAGCCAGGTCCTGAACCTGCTCCGGAAGCTGCAGCGGGAGCGGGGCCTCACCTATCTGTTTATCACGCACAACCTGGACGTGGTGAGCTACCTCGCCGACGAGGTCGCCGTGATGGAGCATGGCGTGATCGTGGAGCGCGGCACGGCCGACCAGATCTTCGATAACCCGCGCCAGGAGTATACGCGCCGACTGCTGGCCGCCATTCCCTCGCTCGATCCCGCCATGCAGGCGCTCCTTGCGCAGAGCGGCGCGTAACCCGCGGCGCAGGAAGCAGGAACGAAGAGCGGCTCCGAGCCGCGCCTCGTGGATCGAGACCGCGAGGACTGTTCCCCACCCGTTGGTACGTCGCATAACGGTAGTCTGGAGATTACATCCGTTGAAGTATCCTAACCACCGGGCGTCTCGGAAGGAGCTGCTCAGGGAGATGGGCGACAGGGCCTGGAGGGTGTCTCCCGAATCGGCAGACGATTTCCTCGCTCTTTTGCAGGCCGAAGCGAGGACCTTTCAAGAGCGTCTATGTACCGATAATGGCGATTGGATCGTCCGAGGATTCATTGACGTGTTCCGAAGTGTGTATACGATCTCCGGAGACACCAAGGTCGTATCCAAACTGATCGAATTAATGCTGTTACCATGCTTTAAGGACTTCGCCGCCCGAAACGAATATGTGTTTGAGTTGGCGCGCCAGCAAAATCACTATCCAGACATGACGTTCAGGTCGCGCGATGATGTGTTATTTGCTGTCGACCTGAAAAGCACGTACCGGACTACTGACGACCGGTGCAATACGATGACGCTCGGCGCGTTCAGTGGCTACTTTCGGAACCGTGACACCATAAAGACGACTACATATCCGTACGGCGCGTATTCCGGACACTTCGTGCTCGGAGTCGTCTACGACCGGGCTCAGATCAGAGCGGACGAACTCACGGTCCACTCCGTACGCGAATTGCGTAATGTTCCCACGGACGTTTCCGAGGCCCTTCTTGATAATATCTACACGTCGGAAACGTTGAAAGACATTCCGGCGGTCGTCAAAAACCTGCAATTCTTCGCGCAACCGAAATATCGAATTGCGGTCGACCGTCCCGGCAGCGGCAACACCAAGAACATCGGCTCAGTCGCCAGACTGGACGCTTTGCTTCAGGGGGCGGGCCCGTTTGCCGCGCTCGGCGAGAACGTCTTCGACGACTATTGGCAGAGGTATATGACGCGGACAGATGCGCGAAGCGCTGGGCTGACAAAGCCGCCATACGCAAATCTGCGAGAATATGTGACCTATCGCCGGCTTGACGGCATAGCGGCCGAAGCAATCGAGAATGCTGTAAAGGCAGCCGATGAAGCAGCCGAGGCCATTGAGAACGAAGACGAACAATGACGTCTTTACCTAGAATTATCTCACGCGTAGGCGTTCCGCCCGTGAAATGCCAGGGCATCAAGACCAAGCTAGTTCCGTTTATCTTCCGGAGCGTTCGGTGGCAACCTGACGAACGGGCGAGATGGATTGAACCCTTCTTGGGATCGGGGGTCGTCGCGCTAAACCTTGCACCGAAACATGCGATTCTCGCGGACACGAACGAACACATAATCCGCCTTTATCGCGGGATACAAAGCGGAGAGATTACGCCGGCGCGCGTCCGCGCTTTCCTGGTCGAACAGGGGGCCCTCTTGAGCGCAGGGGGAGCCGACTATTACTACGCGGTCCGCGATCGGTTCAACAGGTTTTCCTCTACACTGGACTTCATCTTCCTCAACCGCTCGTGTTTCAATGGGGTGATGCGATTCAACAGAAAAGGCGAGTATAACGTCCCATTTGGACACAAGCCGGAGCGTTTTTCCAAAGCGTACATTTCTAAAATCGTAAACCAGGTCGGGTGGGTAGCATGCCAAATGCACGGCACGAATTGGCAAATACGACAAGACCGCTGGGATCGAGTTCTTTCCGAGGCGAGACCCGGCGATTTCGCCTACGCCGACCCGCCATACATTGGGCGGCATACGGACTATTACAATGGGTGGTCTGAAAACGATGCACGGAGGCTTGCCATGGAAGCCACAGAGCTACCATGTGGCTACGCCGTTTCAATGTGGGTTGAGAACCGGCACCGCAGAAACGCGCATATTGTAGAGTGTTGGAGCGCATCAGCGTTGCGGACCTTCGCACATTTCTACCACGTCGGTTCCACCGAGGACTTGCGTAATGAAATGGAGGAGGGCCTTCTTGTTCATCCGGACCATGTAATCGCTCCGGGAAACGAACCAGTTTATGTGAGAAGCATCGATGCCAACCTGAGATTATTCGAGTCATCGCGAGCATCGAGTACAGAAACCGACGTTTCTGAGCACACTATAACCACTCGGTACTCGTAGCCTGGTGCCTTTCGGATGCCTGATGCACTACACGGCAAAGTTCTAAGTACAGCCAAGAGTTACGGGATGTTCGCCGCCGGCCAGACGGTCCTGGTCGCCGCCTCCGCCGGGCCCGATTCGACGGCCCTCCTCCACTGCCTCCATTCGCTCCGGGATGAATTTGGAATCGAGCTCGCGGCCGCGCACCTCGATCACGGGTTTCGCGGCGCCGAGTCGGCGGCGGACGGCGAATACGTCCGCGAGCTGTGCAGCCGGCTCGGCGTTCCGTGCGAGCTGGGCTATGCAGACGTTCCGGCGCAGCGGCGCCGGCTGCACCTCTCGGCTCAAGAGGCCGCGCGACGGGCACGGCACGCCTTCCTGCGCGCCGCGGCGGAGCGGGCCGGCGCCGAGCTGATCGCGCTCGGCCACACGCGCGACGACCGGGTCGAGACCGTCCTGCTCAACCTTCTGCGTGGGGCCGGGACGGACGGTCTCGCCGGCTTCCCACCCGTGCGCCTGCCTATCGTCCGCCCGCTGTACGACGCAGCGCGGGAAGAGACCATCGCCTACTGCGCGCGCCATTCGCTCGCTCCACGGGCCGATCCTTCGAACCTGGACCTGCGCTACGCGCGCAACCGCGTCCGGCACGAGCTGCTGCCCTACCTGGCGCGCAGCTTCAATCCGCGCATCGGCGATGCGCTGCTGCGCGCGTCCGAGCTGGCCGCCGCGGACGCGGAAGCGCTGGCGGAGATCGCCGGCCGGACGCTGGAGAGTGTCGCGGTAGAGATCGGCGCGGGCGAGATCGTGCTTGACCGTCCGGCGCTGGACAGGGTCGGCGAGGCGCTGCGGCGGCGCATCCTCCGCGCCGCAATCGAGCGTGTCCGCGGCAGCCTGTACGGGATCGGACGCGAGCCGATCGATGCGGCGCTCGCCGGCGGCGGCAATCCTCCGATCTCCATCACCCTTCCGCGCGCCGACTCTCCAGCAGTTACCGTGATCGCCGACGAGGAGACGATCGCCGTGCGCCGAGACCGTCCGCGGCCCGTCCCGGGATCGTGGCGCGTGACGCTGCCGGACGAGGGTGTGACGGCGATCCCGGGCGGCGCGATCGAAGTACGGCGCTATCCGAGTCCTGCCGCGGCCCGCGTGGCAGCGAGCCGCATTCGGTCCGAGGAAGCCGCCGCGCGCGGTCCCGCCGGCGAGCCGCCGGCGCTGCTCCTGCCGCTCGCCGGACTGCGGCTGCCGCTCTTCGCCCGCGGCTGGCTTCCGGGCGACAGGATGCGCCCGCGCGGGATGGACGGCTCCAAGAAGCTCCAGGACATCTTCGTGGACCGTAAGGTCCCGCGCGACGCGCGCGCGACGCTGCCCGTGATCTGCGAGGCAGGAGGGCTGCGCGAAGAGCCCGATCCGGGCGCGACCGCGGGGTCGAAGCGGAGCGCTGGCGCGGACGTCTCGGCGAGGTCGCGCGAAGAGCCCCATCCGGGCGCGACTGCCGGTGCGCGCGCGTGCACCGGCGTCGGGCGTATTCTCGGCGTTCCGGGCGTAGCTGCCGGGGAGATTTGTCTCTCGCTCGCCTCCAACGGCGCGGATGCCGATAATATTGCGGATTGCGCGCTCATCGTGGCACTAACGGATAGGGGCGCCGCGTAGAATGTAGAGTTGAAAGACGCTTTGACGAGCAAATGCCACCGGCGCCCGCGACCGCTCAGGGAACGTTTTCGTGCGTGGTGACGCTGGCGGATCGGACCGGAATCGGGCCCGGGACCGGCGGGCGCGTGTGCTATAATGGTTAGAATGACCCGGACTGTCTGCGAAAGCGTGCAATTCAAACGCGCGGGCCGCCGGAGGAGGCTGATTTGAAAGCTGGAAACAACGGTTCCCGCATCCTGATCCTCATCGCGGTGATCGCGCTAATAGCCGTTTTGCTGCGAACGAATGCCGTGGCCGGCGTATTCGGGCAGTCCGTTGACACGAAGCCCTATGCGTGGCTGCTATCGGAGATCGACAAGGATACCCCGGCGTTCAAGGATCTGGACTTCCAGAAAGACGAGGTTTCCGGCACCTACTCCTCGCCGCCGACGGCTCTGCAGAAGAACCAGAAGTTCAAAGTGGTGCTGCCCGATTCGCAAGAGGCGCGCAGCCAGCTCATCGATAAGCTCCATAAGAAGGGCATCGATTTCCAGTTCAAGCAGGCGCTCATCAGCGACTGGCTGCAGACCGTGCTGGTAATGGTCCTGCTTCCGCTCGGTTTCCTGGTGATCTTCTACATCTTCTTCATCCGGCAGGCGCAGTCCGGCGGCAACCAGGCCCTTAACTTCGGCCGCAGCCGCGCGCGCCGCCTGACCGACTCCGTGCCGAAGGTCACGTTCGATGAGGTCGCGGGTGTTGAGGAGGCTAAGCAGGAGCTGGCGGAGATCGTCGAATTCCTTAAGAACGCCAAGAAGTTCCAGGCGCTCGGCGCGAAGATTCCGAAGGGCGTGCTGCTGCTCGGACCTCCCGGATGCGGCAAGACGATGCTGGCGCGCGCGGTCGCCGGCGAGGCCGGCGTGCCGTTCTTCCATATCTCCGGCTCCGACTTCGTCGAGATGTTCGTAGGCGTCGGCGCCAGCCGCGTACGCGACCTCTTTGAAACCGCGAAGGCAAACCGCCCGGCGCTCATCTTCATCGATGAGATCGACGCCGTCGGCCGGCAGCGCGGCGCAGGGCTGGGGGGCGGCCACGACGAACGCGAACAGACGCTCAACCAGCTTCTCGTCGAGATGGATGGCTTCGACCCGAACGCCGGCGTCATCATGATCGCGGCGACGAACCGGCCGGACGTGCTGGACCCGGCGCTGCTGCGGCCGGGCCGCTTCGACCGTCGGGTGGTGGTGGATGCGCCGGACGTGCGGGGCCGCGAGGCGATCTTCCGCGTTCACCTTCGCGGCAAGCCGCTGGAAGAGGACGTGAATGTCGAGACGCTCGCCAAATTGACGCCGGGCTTCACGGGCGCGGATATTATGAACGTGGTGAACGAGGCGGCGATCCTCGCCGCGCGACGCGACAAGACGCGCGTGAACATGGCGGAGTTCGACGAGGCGCGTGACCGGGTCCTGATGGGTCCGGAGCGCAAAACGCGCATGAACTCGGAGCGGAAGCTCCGCGTGGTCGCCTTCCACGAGCTTGGACATGCGATCGTCGCGGCGAAAATCCCGAACGCCGACCCGGTCTACAAGATTACGGTCATCCCGCGCGGAATGAGTGGCGGGGCGACCTGGTACCTGCCCAAGGAGGAGAGTCTCCGTACAAAGCAGGATATGCTGGACGACATCACGTCGCTGCTCGGCGGCCGCGTCTCGGAGGAGATCGTGTTCGGCGACGTGACGACTGGCGCCGTGAGCGACCTGGATCGTGCGACCGACCTCGCCCGCGCCATGGTCTGCGAGTACGGCATGAGCGACCGGCTGGGAATGGTGCGGCTGGGCCGGCGCCACGGCAATCCGTTCCTTGGCCGCGATATCATGGAGGACCGGGACTACAGCGAGGATGTGGCGCGCGCGATCGACGAAGAGGTCCGCGCCTTCATCGACTCCGGCTACGAGCGAGCCCGCCAGATTCTGACGGACAACCGCGCGAAGATGGATGAGATCGCCGAGATCCTGCTGGAGAAGGAGACGCTGACGCGTGAGGAGTTCCTGGCCCTGCTAAACGGCGAGGCGACCGCGGAGGACATCCGCAGGAACATGATCACTCCGCCAACGCCACCGCCCGCGACGGGCCTTCCGACCACCACGGAGACGGAGGCGCCCCGGATCACGCCAAGGCTGCGGCCCGAGCCGGCTTAGGCCCGGCGCAAACGAAGGTTGGTTCTCCCTGAGCCAATCCCCCCGGCCCCTTCTCTCCCCGGAGAAGGGGCCATTTCTCTGCCGCAGGATTCTGCGCTACCGTGCCACGGTGAACGGCGCATCCGTGAGACCCTGATTGGGCTTGATCTCGCTCACGGAGAGCTCGGCGGCGACCAGACCGTCGGCGTTCTTCACCTCCACCTTGGTAGGCAGCCAGGTGCCGGGCGCGATCTCTCTGGCGTCGTCGTAAAGGAAGGTCGCCCGCAGCTTGCCGTCGGAGCCGTACCATTCCCGCTTGACGGTAACGTGCGTCTGGTTGTCCAGCCATACGCGATAGAACGAGCTCTTCTCCTCGCCCTGGAAACGGAGCTCATAGACCTGCGCGGCGCGGTCGCCGGCTTTCTCCTGCCGCAGCAGCGTCGCGTCCATGAACTGCAGCGTGCCCTGCGAGATCAGCCCCGCATACTCCAGCAGCGACTGCCGCTTTCCTGGATGGGCCTCGAGATTCTCCGTCTTTTTCAGCTTGAGCTTCGGAACCTCGTAAAACCGCATCGCGCCATTCATGATCAGCACCGCTCCGCCGCGCGTCTGAGAATGGCCCTCCAGCCGGATCTTGTCCGGCTGTTTGTACTGGAGCGTCAGGGTCCGGAGGGAGTAGGTCGTCTTAAAGTCCGAGCCGATC
>DATGJU010000382.1:0-27961 GCA_035295045.1 Chthonomonadaceae bacterium | reverse complement strand
CAAGGCAAGGATTCCCAACCCGATTCCGCGTGGCTTCGCGAAACTCGTGCCGGACCTCGTGATCGAGACGCGCTCGCCGAGCGATTCGGCCAGGGAGGCCGCGTTCAAGGTCACGCTGTGGCTTCATGCCGGCGTAAGAGTCGTGTGGGCCCTCGATCCGCGGTCGAAGCAACTCACGATCTACCGGCGCGGGACGGAGCCAGTTACACTCGATCAAGCTGGTGTACTGGAAGAGCCGGATTTACTTCCCGGGTTCCGGTACGAGCTGTCCAGGCTATTCCGCGAACCATCCCCAAGATCGACCGGGCAGCACGGCACGAGAAGAGATTGACGCTGCAGTTTCGGGACGATAGGACGGGACAGGTCGAGCACGTGATTGGCAGTTCACAGGAAGAGTAGAACCGTGGAAACGGCCGACGAGATACTTGAGCAGCTAACCGCCCTGTCCCACTTCCTGGGCGACCCGGCCCGCGATCTCGCCATACTCGGCGAAGGCAACACCTCCGCGCGTCTCGATGAAGAGACGTTCTTCGTCAAGGCGAGCGGCCAGCACCTCGGAACGATCACGCCGGACGGCTTCTGCGCCGTCAACTTCAGCCGCATCCTTCCCTTCTTCGACAGGCCGGACCTCAGCGATGGCGAAGTGAAGCAGGCGCTCCTCGACTGCAAGGCCGGCGATGCGTCCGCGGTGATGCCTTCCGTCGAGACTTTCTTCCACGCCTTCCTGCTGACGCTGCCGAACGTGAACTACATCGGCCACACTCACCCCACGGCGGTCAACGCGATCCTCTGCTCCCGGAACGCGGAGGAGGCGCTCTCCGGGCGCCTGTTCCCGGACGAGATCGTCTGCTGCGGCATCGCGCCCTGCTTCGTCGAATACACCGACCCGGGCATCCCGCTCTCGAAGCGTATCAAACAGCGCGTAGAGGAGTATTTCGGGCGCTACGCCGAGTGGCCGAAGGTGATCGTGATGCAGAACCACGGCCTGATCGCCGCCGGAAAGTCGTCGCGGGACGTTCGGACGATCACGTCGATGTTCGTAAAGGTCGCGCGCACCCTGATCGGAACATACGCGATGGGCGGACCGAACTTCCTCACTGAAGAGAACGTCCGGCGCATCCATACACGCCCCGACGAGCACTACCGCCAGCGCCAGCTCGCGCAGCGATGAACCATTTGCCCGCCTCCGACACCTAACCTAGCAGTTCGCTAGATCGGTGCGTCGGACAAGGAGGGTGTGATGCGTTATCGACTCGTGCGGCTGATTACCGTGGCCGCGTGTCTTGGCTCCTTCGCCGCCGCGGGATGCGACCAGATGCGGAGCGAGGCCACGGTACAGAGCCAAATGGCGAGCGGCGGCCAGATGGTCGCGTCAGCCCCGATTGCACACGCCATGCAGCAGTCGAAAGCCGCGGCTGCGGGCGGTGGCAGTCCGTCGGCGACTTCGACGCTTGCACAGGACTACGACGCGAGGACTCCCGCGGTCGTAAGCCCCATCGCGGACCGTGAGCCGAGCCGCTACCTCATCAAGAACGCAACGCTGACGATTGAGGCGCCGGACGTGCGCAGAGCCGCGTCGGCGGTCATCGCGGAGGCGAAGGCGGCAAAAGGCTACGTCTCCGACCTGCACGAGACCGTCGACGCGCTCAACACGCGGACCGTCAACTTCGTGGTCCGCGTGCCGTACACCGAGTTCGACTCTTTCCTCCAGGGCTTCGATACACTCGGTAAAATGGTCGATCGCCAGGTAACCGCGGAGGACGTGACGGAGGAGTACGTCGACACGCAGTCGCGGCTGCACAACCTGCGCTCCACAGAGGACCGACTGCTCTCGCACCTGAGCAAGAGCGGTCGTCTCAGCGATACTCTGCTCGTGGAGAGAGAGCTGAACCGCGTCCGCGAAGAGAGCGAGAAGCTGACGGGACGGCTCCGGTTCCTTGCGCACCGGGTGAGCTACTCGACGTTTACCGTGGCGATCCAGGAGACGCCGCACGCGCACGCGATCACGCCTCCAGAGACGTACAGTCCCGGCAAGGTCGCCTCAGATGCGGCACGCTCGCTGGTCGGATTCGGCCAGGGCGCGCTCTCGCTCGCGATTTGGCTCGGCTGCTGGTCGGTCGTCTGGCTGCCGCCCGCGGCGCTCGGCGGCTGGCTATGGCGGCGAAGCCGAATGCGGCGAGTCGCGTGACTGGGAGGCTGTCTTGCCGATCGACGCTGCCGGAATTGTCGCGCTCTCCAAGTCGAAGAAGCTGGAGGAGCGGATGCGCGCCGTCCGGCTCTCCGCGCGGCTGCCGGAGGCGGAGCGGCTGGCGCTCCTGCTGACGCTGCTCGCGGACCGCGCGGGCTTCGTGGCCGCGCTTGCCGCGGAGGCACTGGCGGACTGCGCCGACTGGACCACCGCGGGCGAGATGCGCAAGCACTTCCTCTGGCTGACGGCGGATGGGCTCAAGCGCGATCCCGGCTGCCACGTCCGGCTGAACCTCGCGCACGCGTTCGGCCGGCTGGAGTACACGCCGGCCCACTCTGCGCTCTACGCCGGCCTGCGAACGGTCCAGATCGAGGCGGTCGGCGGCGTGCCCTTCGACACGGCCGCCGCGCTGCGCGCAAGCTGCGCCGGGACCCTCGCCCATCTGCGCGATCCCGACGCCGTCCACGAGATCGCGCCACACCTTTTCGACACGGGCGAGAACCGGATCGACTGGATCCTCGCGCCGCGGGGCGCGACAAAGAGGATCGTGCCGGAAGTGCGCCGCAAGATGGCGCTCGCGCTCGCCGCGACCGGCGACCCTGCCGCCGCGACGATCCTGGGCATCAAGCTGACGTTTCCCGGCGACGAGGCGGCGGAGGTGCTCCAGGCCTGCATGCAGGGCCTCGTTGAGCTGGAGGCGCCGCGCGCGGTCCGCCTGCTGACGCCCTACCTCTCCCACCACGACACCCATCTCGCCGCCTACGCCGCGCTGATGATCGCGCAGACAGGCGCCCCGGAGGCGCCGGAGCTGCTCAGATCAACACTGGCGCGGCTGGACGGCGATCCGCTGCGCGCCGTGATCCTCGGCCTCTCCGCGCTCCGCTCGGACGAGGCGCGCTCCCTCCTACACGCCCTCGCCGACGACCTGCGCGAGCCGGCACGCCTCGCCCTCATCGAGGCGCTGGCCGGCAGCCCGGCGCCGGCCGACCGCGCGGTGCTCGAGCGCCTGGCCACGGATTCCAACCCGCGGGTCCGCGAGGCGGCGCGAGAAGCGCTGGCGGCGTAGGCCGTCGCGAGTCACTCCAATGCATCGGTGCCATTCTTACCTGGATTTGGGCAATATGCGGGTGCAGCACTCCGGTTAAGCACTAAGAATCAAAAGAAGTGTGCGCCGAAGTGGGCGCGCCGCCAACCCCGCGGCAGTCAGCCGGGATACGCGGGCCGCTGTCAGCCGTCCGCGCGCAGCCGCTCGGCCGCGGCGACGACGACCTCGATCTCTTCCGGTTCGATCGTCCGCGGATCGAGCAGCACGGCGCCGGACTTGATCCGGCCGAAGACCGGCACGCGGTGCTGCCGAAGCGCCTTGGCAATCGCGTCGGCGGACGGCGCGCCGGAGCGCGATCGCACCGCGACGCAGACTGTCGACAGATCCTCGCCAGGCAGCGAGCCGCCGCCGACCTGCGACTGCTCCGGCACGAGCTCCAATTGGAAGCGATCTCCGAGAGCCGCCTCCAGCCCGGTCCTCAGCCGCTCGGCCATCTCGCCGATCTCCTCCAGAGTCCGGCTCAGGCAGCGCAGAGTCGGGATTTCGCGCAGCGCCCTGGCCGGGTCGCGGTAGAGCCGCAGCGTCGCCTCCAGGCCCGCCAGCGTGAGCTTATCGATCCGCAGTGCGCGGGCGAGCGGGTGCTCGACGAACCGCTCGACGAGCGCCGCGCGGCCGAGCAGGAGGCCCGCCTGCGGTCCGCCGAGCAGCTTGTCGCCGCTGGCCGTCGCCACGTCGCAGCCTGCGGCGACGCTGGCTCGCAGCGATCCATGGCCGGCCGGCAGTCCGTGCGCCTCGGGCGGCAGGAGCGCGCCGCTGCCCTGGTCCTCCATCACCGGCACACCCGCCTCGCGGCCGAGCGCCACGAGCTCAGCGGTCTCCGGCGTGCCGGTAAACCCAACAATGGCGAAGTTGGATGGGTGGCAGCGGAGGATCAGGCCGGTCCGCTCCGAAAGCGCGGCGCGGTAGTCGGCCAATCGCGTGCGGTTCGTCGTTCCGACCTCGATCAGCGTTGCGCCGCCGGCCCACACGATGTCCGGCATGCGGAAGGCGCCGCCGATCTCCACCAGCTCGCCGCGCGAGACGATCACCTCACGGCCGGCCGCGAGCACGGTCACCGCGAGCAGCACGGCTCCCGCGCAGTTGTTGACGACGGCCGCGTCCTCCGCGCCGGTGAGCTCCATCAGCAGCTCGCGTACATGCTCTCGCCGCGAGCCGCGACGGCCCGTCTCGTCGTCGATCTCCAGTGTCGCGTGCGCGGCCGCGGCGCCAGCGATCGCCTGGCAGGCGGCGTCCGCTAGCCGCGCCCGGCCCAGTCCCGTGTGCAGCACAATGCCCGTAGCGTTCACGGCCGGCCGGAGCGTCGGCTCCATCTGCCGCCGGGCCTCCCGAACCGCGGCCGCGGCCAGCACGGTAAGATCCGGCGCGGCGCCATTCCCGCCCCGGGCGTTGCGATCTGCCCGGAGGCGCGCCAGCACGGTCCGTGCCGCCGCCGCCAGCACCGCCGCGGGCATGGTATCGCCGGCCTTACGCATCTGCGGCGTCGCCAGCAGCCGGTGCACCGCCGGAATGCGCGCCAACGGGCTGCTCTGGTTATCTGCCATTCGGTCCGAACCGTCCAATTCCGTCCCTAACGCGCTCGGCTGCCAGGCGCGGATGGTGAAAGCAGCCGCCCCCAATGAGTAACCGTCCTACGGACGGAATCCGCCCGGCGCCGGGGCATCCGCGTCCGCAGACGCAGGCCCGATGCAGCCGCAGATTCTCAATCCCCGGACTGCCAGCTTCGACGGACCGCAACGCGGTTCCTGGTTTCCGGCTTGCCGCCCACAGTAGTAACCCGGCCGGACGCGGCAGCAGGAGCGTGGCCGCGAGTCGCGCAGCGGCGCGACCGCAAGCCGGCGGTCCGGCCGCGCGGGAGCGGCGGTCCTCGGCGACCTCCGCGGCAGGAAGGAATCTCGGACCGGCGGCGCGAATTCGGCCGCATGACTCGAGTGCAATTCCCGCTGAAATGGCCGCGCGGCACGCGCCTCATGGCGCTGGCCGCGCTCTTATTCTTACTGGGCCCGACCATCTTCTCCCGCGCTTCGCAGGCCGAGCCAGCGCATGCGCAGACGCCGATGTGGATCTGGGCCGCCACGCCCGGCAAGACGCCGGAGACGGTATTTTTCCGCCACCATTTCCGCCTGCCGCAGGGCATCACTTCCGCGAAGCTCGCCATAACCGCCGACGACGCGTTCAAGATCACGATAAACGAGAGCAAGCGGCCGGTTTTTCAGGGCGCGGACTGGACGACTGTCCAGGAGGTGGACGTATCGCGCAACCTGAAGGCCGGCGACAACCTGTTCGCGATCGAGTGCGTCAACACGAGCGGCGTGGGCGGCCTGATCTACCGGCTGACCGCCCGCAACGCGAATGGCGACGCGGTGACGGTCGTCTCCAGCGGCGACGCAAGGTTCAGCCGGAGCGTGCCGCCGACGTGGGCGGCAGCCGCGCTGGACGACTCGAAGTGGCCGAAGGCGAAAGAGATCGCGCCTGCAAACGGGGGCCTATGGGGCCAGCTCTATCTTCCCCTCCAGCCCGATCCGACGCGCATGGTGCGGCTCTGGGACATCCGGGCCGGCGGCAAGCCTGGCGAGAATCCCTACTCGCGCCAGCGGAATATCGGCGACCGAATGCTGCTCTCGGCGAACACCACCTCGGCCGCGGAGATGGACTTGCTGGCGCAGTGCGGATTCTCTCTGTTCCAGTCCGACTCGGACCATCTGTCGACCGAGGAGACGCGGCCGAACGTCTGGGATTTCGCCGGAGCGAACGCCGCGAGAGCTACCGTGCAGAGACTCGGGCTGGACTGGTGCTACTTCCCGCATGAGGCGTTCCCGCCGGCCTGGTACCGGCAGACCGTGCCGTTTACGCGCCTGCAGTGCCTTGAGCACAACCAGCCGGTCGAGGCCTTCTCGATCTGGGACCCCAAGTGGCCGGAGTTCATTGACCGGGGCTATGCGGCGATGGAGCGCGAGTTCGCCGCCAGGCCGGCGCCGCAGCCGCCCGGCCAGCCGGAGAGGGCCCCCGGGCGGCCCGGCACGTCCGTCTCCACGCTCTACGTCGGCGTCCACGGGGACTACGGCGAGTGCGGCCTGATGATGGGCGCCCGCGTGACTGTGCCCGGCCAGAAGGAGGAGTGGGGAGCCCGGTTCGGCAACCTGCACGATCATCTCGGCTGGTGGTGCGCCGATGCCCTGGCCCGCGCCGACTTCCGTGCGGCGATGCTGCGCAAGTACGGAACGCTCGCCGCGCTGAACAAGGCCTGGAAGCGGGAGCTCAAGACGCCGGACGAGATCGCCTACCCGGCCGCGCCCAGACCAGAGGCGCGGCGCGAATGGCTCGATTTCGTAGGCTGGTACCAGGAAAGCGTCGGGCACGCGATCGAGCTGAACCTGGATGCCGCGCGCCGCCACTTCCCGGACACGCTGCTGATGCTGCCGGCGGGATTCGGCGATGAGAATCCGCGAGGCGGCAACGACAACAGCCTCATCCCGAAGATCGCGGCGAAGTACAAGGCGGACGTGCGCTCCACGCACGGGGCGTTTCATCCGTTCGCCGAGAACGCGGCGACAATGTTCGGCAGGCTTGGCAGCGCCTGCCGGTTCTACGACGTGCCGTTCTGGTCCGAGCCGCCGACGACGATCAGCGCGAACCAGGAGGTGGAGCGGATCTTCGAGTCGGTCTCGCAGGGCGCCAAGGGCCAGTTCGACTGGACCAGCAGCGCCCTGAAGCATCGCGACGTCTATCTGCGATATGGCAAGTTCCTGCGGGTCGGCAAGCCCCTTGTAGACGTGGCGATGTTCTATCCGGCGGAGGCGCAGAAGACGCGGCCGAATGAGGGCTACGCCAACCTGTTCGCGCAGGCGTGCGGCTATGTCCGCGACATCGCGAACTTCGACATCGTCGACGACCGCATGGTGATGGACGGCTGCCTCGCCAACTACCGGATTCTCGCGCTCTGGGAGGGCACGACCTGCGACCAGGCGACGCTGGACAAGATCAAGGCGTGGGTCAACGACGGCGGTGTGCTGCTGGCTTACGACTTCGGCAAGGTGACGAATTTCGAAGGCGAGGCGCCCTGGTACGCCGACGATTCGGAGCTGTTCGGCTACGTCCAGCACCTGATGCCGGCTACAATTCGCGAGCGGTACGCCGGCGCGGTGCCGGCGCAGTACCGCATCGCCGTCGCCGATCCAAACGCACCCACGGCAGCCGATTATCTTGCGGACGGTGGAGACGGCTGGTATGCGCCGGACACCGCCGATGACGGGATCGCGCGCCGGTGGACGCGTGCCTCCGCGAGCGTCCTGCTCCCCATCAAGCCGGACACGGATTATACGCTCATCGTGCGCGCAAGCGTGCCGAAGGAGGCCGCCGGGAAAAAGCGGATCGTCGCGGTCAACGATCATGACGTCGGCGAGCTGGAGGCGACCGGCGACGTAACCTACCGCTTTGTGCTTCCGGCGTCCGTGCTCGGCGGGCAGCGACTCTCGCGCGTCACGTTCCGGTCCGAGACGTTCGCTCTGCCCGGCGACACACGGCCACTCGGCGTCCAAATCCAGTATGTGCAGCTTGTTCAGCGCGGCGAGGAGGAGAATGCCCGCGCGCCGCTGCCGCCGGGCGCCATCAGGCGCGAGATGGACTTCGCCAAGCTCAAGACCGACTGGACGCGCAAGCTGGGCAAGGGCCTGACGATCTACTTCCCGGCGAACAAGCGGCTGCTCAAAGGCTATATCGAGGTGCTGCGCCGCGCCATCTACCGGCTCAGCGACATCGAGCCGGGCCGCACGGACGCGCTGCCGATCGACGACGCGCTGGATGGGCTCTACACCACCCTCTTCACGGACCAGATCCTGTTCTACAACTCGAAGGACAAGGCGGTCACGAAGACGCTGCACCTGGATCCGGACAAGCTGGAGGCGTGGAAGGGCCAGATCACGATGCCCCGCGAGAATACCTGGACGGTGACCGTTCCGGCGCACGGCATCGAGGCGATCCGGTTCACGCCGCCAGCCGAGGAGCTTATCTACGAGTGCGAGGAGTTCCTGGAGCTGAACAACCTGAAGCCACTGAACGCGCCGGAGTGCAGCCCGGGGACCGGCAAGACCTGCGTAGTGCTGCCGAAGGGCTCGGAGATCTCCACCACCGTACAGATAGAGACTCCCGGATCCTATGCGGTCTTCTCGCGCTGCACGCGGGCCGGAAAGCCTGAGACGCCGGAAATCGCCGTGGACGATCAGCCGATCAAGGCGATCGGAACGCGCAACGGCCAGACAACGCTATGCGGGGTGGTGAACCTGGGCCGTGGCAAGCACACGTTGACACTGCGCGCACGCCCGGACCGGGATATCCGCGCCGATTTCGTGGTACTCACGAACGACTCGACCATCGCGGGGTACGACTTTTTCGATCGGCGGCCGGCGTTTGAGCGATGATGAGGTGATTAGGTGATGATGTGATGGGGTGAGCGGGTGATGGGGTGAGCGGGTGATGAGGTGATGAGGTGATGGGGCCACAATCGACTCAGCGTTGTGCGTGCGAAGACACGCTCGCCGGAGCGTCATTCACGCCGTCACCTTATCACCCCATCACATCATCACCCCATCACCCGCTCACCTCCCCAGCGCCTGCCGAACCAGCGCCACGATATCGTGCGGCGTGTCCGCCACGGGGACGCCGGCAGCCTCCAGGGCCGCCACCTTGGCCTGCGGCGTGCCGGTGCTGCCGCTGATGATCGCGCCGGCGTGGCCCATGCGCTTGCCGGGCGGCGCCGTCCTGCCCCCGATGAACCCGACAACGGGCTTCGTCATCGTCTTGACCACATCGGCGCCGCGCTCCTCGTCGCTGCCGCCTATCTCGCCGACCATCACGATTACTTCGGTCTGCGGGTCCGCCTCGAAAAGCGGCAGCACGTCCACGAACTTGGTGCCGATCATCGGGTCGCCGCCGATGCCGACGCCGGTGGACTGGCCGATCCCCGCCCGCGTCAGCTCGTCCGCGATCTCGTATGTCAGCGTGCCGGACCGTGAGACGAGACCGACCGGTCCCGGCGTGAAGATGCTGCCCGGAATGATGCCGATCTTGCATTTGCCGGGTGTGATCAGGCCAGGGCAGTTCGGCCCGATGAGCCGCGCGCCGCCCTTCGCCTTGATAATCGCGTTGACCTGGATCATGTCCTCGGTCGGCACGCCCTCCGTGATGCAGACGACGAGCGAGATGCCCGCATTCACGGCTTCGAGGATCGCATCCGCGGCGTTCAGCTTTGCCGGCACGAAGATGACGGAGGCGTTGGCGCCGGTCTCCTTCACGGCGTCGCGGACCGTATTGAAAACGGGCACGCCCTGCGCCGTCTGTCCGCCCTTGCCTGGCGTGGTGCCGCCGACGACTTTCGTCCCATACTCGATCATCTGCGCCGTATGAAACCCACCGTCGCGCCCCGTAATCCCCTGGACGAGCACACGGGTCGTTTCATCGATAAGAATGCTCATGCGATTAAGATGCTCCTCGTACCGCGGTCTCCGGATCACGCCGCCGGATCACTCCACGTCCGAAGTACCCGGCTCTGAAGCGACCGTGTCGTCCGGCTCGTCGACTTCAGCCAGGAGGAGTTCGCCGTCCGCATCGCAATACCCTTCCGCCTCGACGTAGATCAGCGCGTCGGCCTCGCGCGCGACGGAGCGCAGGAGCGCATCCAGCGCCCCCCAAGCCTCGTGGCCATCCGCCGCGATGAGGGCAGGCAGGAGCTGCACCGTATACACCGTCCGTACCCGTGACAGCGTGTCCGCGACGATCATCCGGCCGGCCTCGTCGTCGTGTGCGCCGATCTTTTCGCGGTGCGCCGCCACGATGCGCTTCGCCTCCTCGTCATCGCCCGGCAGGCGCTCGATCAGCAGCACCTCGTGGAGCTCCGGCTCGGTCCAGCGAACGATCGCGGCCTCCCAGCTCGGGTCCTGGAGCTGCGCTTCGGTGGCCTCCCCGGCAATGTCCACGCCGAGGCTCGCCGGCGCGCCCTCCACCGCGAGCGCGTCCCGCATCACCGCGAGCGGCGCCGCGCCGCCCGATGTTCCGAAGACGATCAGCGGGCTGTCCGCCATCGCGCGTTATCTCCTCTCGTCGCGAAACTGCGTATCGCGCCATGCGGCGAACAGCGGTATGAGCCGTCCGCGCTGATACTTGCCCGTCGAGGTGACCGGGAACTCATCCCCGAATAGCACGACCTTCGGCGACTTGGCGAACGGCAGCTTCTCGCGGCAGGCGGCGAGGATCTCGTCCGCGGTGACCTGCGATCCCGGAGCGCGCTGCACGTACGCGCCGATCTCCTCGCCGTACACGGCGTTATCGAAACCGACTGCCATCGCGGCCTGTACGCCCGGGATCGCCGAGAGGACTTCATCGATGTCGAACGGCGAGTAGTTTATGCCGCCGCGAATGATGAGCTCTTTCAGCCGGCCCGTGATGAAGTAGTAGTCCCGTCCATCCTCGCCGCGGCGGAAGAAGCCCTCGTCGCCGGACCGGAACCAGCCGTCCGCGAAGGTGTCCGCATTCGCGTCCGGCCGCTTGAAATAGTACTTCATCACGTTGGGGCCGCGCGCCACGATCTCGCCGCGCTCGCCCTCCGCGACCGGCACGCCGCCCGGGTCGTGGATCGCCATCTCGTTCGCGGAGACCGGGCAGCCGATGGAGGGGAAGCCCTGATCGAACATCCAGTGCCGGTAGGCGGGCGCGTCGAGATCGATTGGAAGGAAGCAGGAGTAGCAGGTCGTCTCGGAGAGGCCGTAGCCGTGCACCACGCGAACGCCGAACGCAGCATCGAACCTGTGCGCAAGCTCCGTCGTCAGTGGGCCTGCGCCGCAGATGATGTGCCGGAACGCGCTGAGATCGTACTGCGAGAGCGACTCGCCGCGCTCGCAGAGGAAGGCCAGCAGCGTCGGAACCACGCTGACCCAGGTGCAACGCTCCTCGGCCAGCGTGCGCCAAAACGTGCTTACGTGAAACTTTCGATGGAGCACGACGCTGCCGCCGGTGTAGAGCGGCGTCATCAGCGTTACGACCGTGCCGTTTACGTGGTGAATGGGCAGCACGCACATTGCGCGATCGTTCGGCCCGAAACGATGCCACTCGGCGATGCTGTGCGCGTCCGTGAGAAGGTTCGCCTGGTCGAGCACCACGCCCTTGGGCGCGCCCGTGGTGCCCGAAGTGTAGACGAGCAGCGCCTCCGTGGTCGCCGGAAGCGCCCGGTCGGGCGCGAATGGCCGCGGGGCAGGTTCCACAGGAGCGGACGGCTCTTCGGCTGGCGTCGGCGCGCCAGGACTCGCTTGCCCAGTGGGACGGATCGAACCTGGAAGAATCGGTCTAGTTGCCTGCGGCACGGCCTCCAATGCATATTCAGCGCGGCCATTTTCGGCGCGCGTGGTGAGGACCGGCAGATCGTCGCCGGCGAGCCGTGCAGCGCGCTCAGCGTTGGCCCCGGAGGCGAAAAGGACCCGCGCTTCGGAGTTGCGCAGAATGAAGGCCACACGCTCGTCGTCCTCGCCGCCGTTGATCGGAGCGACGGCGAGGCCCGCGGACCAGGCCGCGAAGTAAATCGCGACCGTGTAGGGATCATTGCCGCGCAGCGTCGCGACGCGGTCGCCGGGCCGCAATCCCAGCTCACCCACCAGCCGCGCAGACAGAGCGCGGACGGCGGCGTAGAACTCTGCGTAGGTGTATTCGCAGACGCGGCCGGTCTCCTCGTAATAGGCCAGGAACGGCTTGTCCGGCGTCGCCGCGGCGCGGTCTGCGAGGAGCGCGCCTATGTTTTGGGCCCTGACGAGAGGCTCAGAACCGTACGACAGATGTCGTGCTGTTTCGATGAGCGGCGCCGTCTCCGGATTGACGCTTTCGATATCGTTGGTCGCCATGGCAAGAGTCCGAGTAGCGCGAATCCCTGGTGGCTGGCGGGCGCGCACGTCATAGCTGCGCGTGCATGGCCGCCGAAGGACACATCTTGTGCGGCGGCGCGGGCATCGGTGCCCGCGAATCGGCAGGCAGGGACGCCTGCCCTACCGGGCGGAGCGCGGATTCCCCGTGTTCATGTCGTTACCCGGGCATCCCGTCCAGCACCACGTGTCCGTCCGCGCCGAGCAGTTCGAGCAGGGCCGAGTCATCCGTATCGAGCGGCAGCGTGACGCGGCCACGGCGTCGCGACGACTCGTAGGTGGCAAAGATCAGCTCGGTGGAGCGCAGCGCGTTGTGGCTGCCGAGCGTGGACCGGGCCCCGGATTGCAGACACGCGATTGCGTCCAGCACGGAGAGCACGGTGTCGCCCCCGGCCGGGACGACGCCCTCCAGCGGCGGAACTTCCCAGCCCGAGCCACCCTCGCGCAGCATCCGGACGCGCGGCCCCTTGCTCACCTCGACTTCGATGACGCCTTCGCTGCCGATAATCCGGTTCGAGCAGGTCCCGCCGTGGTCGGCGCCGGTGTGGAGCGTCGCGTGGACTCCATTCGCGAACTGCACGCAGGAGATCCCGCTCGACTCGACCGGCACGCCGAACACGCGGTGCCACTTCGCGACGTCGATCTGCCCCAGCACCGAGACGGCGGGCGTCTCATCGTTGTTAAAGCAGAACATGTCGAACCAGTGCGTGCCCCAATCGAACATGTTCGAGCAGAATCCCTCCATGCGCTCGACTTTGCCGATTGCGCCCTCCATCGCAAGACGGCGGGCCGTAATGAAATGTGCCCCGAACCTGCGCTGATGACAAAAGGTCAACTGGACGCCCGCCTTCTCGCACTGCGCGAACATCGCCTTCGCCTCGCCCCAGGTAGGGGCCATCGGCTTCTCGCAGTGGATCGCGCGGACGCCCGCCGCCGACTCGCGGACATGCAGCGGATGCCAGCCGGTCCAGGTGCAGATGCTCACGATATCCGGCCGGTGCTCCGCGAACATCTGCTGGTGCGACGCGTACGCGGCCTTTACGCCGAACTTCTCGGCAGCCGCCGTCCGCGCCTCCACCCTCGGATCGACCACCGCGACAATCTCCACCTGGTCCGACGCAGCGTAGCCCATCGCATGCTCGCGCCCGCGCCCGCCGCACCCGATGATCGCCGCCTTTAGCTTGGCCATCCACTCGCCTCCTCGTCCCACCGTTGCAGTCCGCTTCGCAGCTCCATGCGCCGCCTTTCTCGGCGCGCACCGAGGCGCCATTTTCTGTACGACATCCGTCTCCTACAGCGTCCAGGGAGCGCGGTGCGGACGGCTTAGCATCGCGGCGGCCTCCGGGTCGTCCAGGATAGTCTCCGTCGCAGGGTCCCACCTGAGCGTGTCCCGGCACAGCAGCATCGCGATGTTGCCGAGATGCGCGATCGTAATCGACCGGTGCGCGGTCTCGACGGGCGATACCGGCTCCTCCCGCGAAATCACGCAGTCGATGAAGTTGCGGAAATGATCGTCGCTCTTATAAAGGTGGATATCGTCCTCGCCGATCTCCGACTCCAGGATATCCTTCGAGCTGGCATCGTGCTTACCGCGGTCTGCCCACACCCAGCCGTCCTCCCCCTCCCAGGTGACGCCGGGACGCGGGCGGTTGCTGGTTCCTGGTTGATGGTTGCCGGCTGCATCGGCGGAAGGCTTGGGGTCCAGGACGGAGTAGTCGGCGTTGGAGATCACCATGGTCACACCGCCCGCGTAGACGGCTTCGAAGTAGTACTCGGTCGCCGTGTCCCAGAGCGGGTCCAGTGGAAAGACGCCACGCGCCTTCCGAATCTCGATCGGACCTGAATCGTCGGCGCCCATACCCCACTGTGCGCAGTCCGGATGGTGGCCGCCCCAGTCTGTGACCTGGCCACCGGAGTAGTCCAGGATCCAGCGGAAGTTGACGTGGCAGCGGGCGGGCGCGTAGGGCTTCCAGGGCGCTGGCCCGAGCCAAAGATCGTAGTCGAATCCGTCCGGGACCGGCTCCGGCGCCTTCCGGTCCCCGGTCTTTCCGAGATCGGGACGCCCGCCCGGCATCCCACAGCGCACGGTCTTTAGCTTCCCAATGCGGCCGTTCCGCACCAGCTCGGCGGCGCGGCGGAAGTTCTTGTCGGAGCGCTGCTGGCTGCCGGTCTGCAGAATTCGGCCGTGCTCGCGCACCGCGTCCGCCATCGCCCGCCCCTCGGCGACGGTCAGGGAGAGCGGCTTCTGGCAGTAGACGTCCTTGCCGGCGCGGCAGGCGTCGATGGCCTGGATCGCGTGCCAGTGATCCGGTGTCGCGATCTCGACGGCGTCGATGTCCGCGCGCGCGAGCAGCTCGCGGTAGTCGGTAAAGGCAGCGCAGCCGCGATAGCTCCCGTCTGCAATCGCCTCAGCATACCCCTCGTCCACCTTGCGCCTGGCCGGCTCGCGCCCTCCGATCGCGCCGTTCCAGTAGCCAGCGCTCTCCCGATTCACGTCGCAGACGGCGACGATCTGGACGCGCGGGTCGCGCAGGAAGGATCGGATGTCGGCGATGCCTTGATTGCCGGCGCCGATGACGCCGAGCGTTATGCGGCTGCTCGGCGGGACGGCGCCGCCGCGGCCGAGCGCGGAGGCGGGAACGATTTCAGGTGTTAAGGAGGGGGCGGGGATCGGGGGCCTGGGGCCAGATGCTGGCGGCGCAGCGGTTTCGGAATTCAATCGTGATGCCTCACTGGAGATAGCGTTGGTCCGAGGCGAATTCGACGCGCGATCACGCGACTCCTCCGATACGAATTCGTCGCCTTGTGCGGTCGTCGCAATTGATCGGAATGTGCGGTCCATGCTCTAGCTCGCCACGACGACACGCTAATCGACGATTCTTACGGGATGTCCGCATCCGGATCAGGGTCGAAAACCATCCGTTTGTTGTCATCATACTGCCTGATATTCGCGCGCACTGTTAGGTTAGGGCACAACACGCGTGAATAGGCAAAGGTTTCCTCGTCATAATATACCGGCGTGTGAGACGGTAGTCCCTGGACACACGCCTCGTATTTGGCGTGAAACTCAGCCGATGGAAAAACGACAGCGAGGGAGGCCGGATGAATCCGATCGCTATAGAGAACCTCAGCCTGAACTGAGGTGGGCATCCACCACGGTATCTCAAATGCAGCCGGCCGATGTGCGCCCGGAGGAGCAGGCGGCGTAATTGAACGAAATACTTTACCCTTGCTTACCTGCACAGAACCGGAATACATCGCTGCGGTACCGGATATCCCCGCGCGCCTGTAGCCAAACCTAGAACTTGCGTTCGTTGGAACAAACGCAGCACAGCGATCATTGAGTCCATCAGTTTCGCCCTGAACGTTCCGCGCGGCTACAAGCCCAGGTCGTCGACAGATTGCGCCGCCAGGATCGCTCGGCGGACTCGCACGAGTTCCCCGCGCGATAGCTCCAGCACTCGCGCAGAGATTTCGGAAGGCACGGCGCCGAACTTATCCGTAAGCAGGTCAGGGACGGTCTCCCGCACCCCGGCATCTCGGCCCTCTTCCCGGCCTCTCTTCAGCAACATATCGGCTCCTGTCATCCTCGCCTCCTCACGTTCGGACTCGTAATGCTTCACCGATGCCTCCACGACCCTGCTCAGTTCATCCTGCTCCCCGGCGTCACGCTTGTGGTAAATGAGCAGGTAGACGAAGTAAAGCACATCCCGTATCGCCGCCTGCGAGTCGGCTGGCATTGCGTCGACGAGGCCGGCGACCTCCGTCAGAGCCCGCTCCAACTCCTCCTTCGGTGCGTCGGCAGCCTGAATCGCACGAAGCGCCAAAAGGACCGCATCGCCAAGCTGCGTCAGCTTCTCCGGCGGTGTCAGCTGCAAATCGATAAAGAGCGTCTGCCAGACTGGAACGGAATCCGGCAAGTCCATGAGTGCTTGGAGACTTAGCTCGGTCGTCCACTTCCGCTGGCCGGTGTAGAGGACGATCGGTATGATTGGGCTGAGACGCAGGCTTCCGGCTCGTCGTTTCGCTGCGTCGAAGTCGCGCGCCTCTGCCTGCCAGAGCTCGACCATGTAGCAGAGTAGCCGAAAGCCCATCCGGCGGTCGGGCTTCGACTGATGCTCGAGCAGTACATAGATCCAGACGAAGCTGCGCCCTTTCTTGAAGGGCGCTCGATATATTACGTCGGCTTCCAACTTGCGCAGATCGTCTGGTATGAACGATCGATCGACACGCTCTGCCCGGCCGAAGTCCACTTTCTCAGCAAGGTCGGGCCGCGCGAGCCGAAGCAGGCCGCGCAGGTTGTCGGCATCGTCCAGCAGCCACTTCACTCCACGGTCGGCAAACTCACGGATGGGCGGCTCGCGATCGTGTGGCATTTAGATTCCCCTCGCTTCTCATTGTGACATACCAGCCGTTGGTTGGCAAGGTGTCGGGTAGGGCTGCTCTGCCTGGTCGTTCGCTGGATTTTAAGGCTGGTTCCTGCAGGCTCGGTCGTGGCTTAGTCGGTGGCGGGCCGTGAACCACCTCGTCTGCGCTTGACCCTGGGCCTACGAAGTAAGCGCGAACGATCCTTCGGCGCGAGGTGGCGCCCGAAAGGATTACCGACGCGCGCTCTCGAAGTGGGCGACCGCCACCGGGCAATTTGAACGCAGGAGCCAGCCGTGCAGCGAATAGAGCGCGACGACGCGAGGAAGTATGCCTTCGACTGGCGGGACGGGCCGCTGCTGCGCGTGCAGCCGGACGAGCCGTTTGAGATCGAGACCTGGGACGCGAGCACCGGCTACTTCAAGAGCGAGGCGGATAAGGCGATGCCGGCACGGCGCGCGGGATTCGATCGCTGCCCTCCGCAGGCCAACCCGATCGGCGGACCGGTCTGGCTCGAAGGCGCCGAGCGGGGCGACACCCTGGTCGTGTCGATCGACGACATCCTCGTTGGCGACTACTCATGGATCGCCATCGGACCCCGCCGCGGACCGCTAGGCGAGTCGTCGCGCTGGCCGGAGCTCTCGGCGGACTACACGACGAAGATCCTGCGTCACGAGCCGGGCCCAAGCGGCACGCTGCGGGACGGCACGGTGCGCTTCAGCGAGACGATCTCGTGGCCGATTACGGCGTTCATCGGCACCCTCGGCGTCGCGCCGGACCGCGAGGTGACGACCAGCCTGGACGGCCAGGGCGAATGGGGCGGCAACCTGGATGTTCGAGACGTCGCGCCGGGCAACCGGGTCCTTCTGCCCATCCACCATGCAGGCGCCCGCTTCTACCTCGGCGACGTCCATGCCAGCCAGGGCGACACGGAGTTCTCCGGCACGGCGGCGGAGACAGTCGCAACGGTTCGTCTTAGGCTGAGCCTCGTCAAGGGCAAGAGCGTACCGTGGATGCGTATCGAGAAGCCGGAGTCGGTGGTCGCGCTCTATGCCGACCGCCCCCTGGAGCGCGCCGTCGAGACGGCGACGTTTCATCTGATGGAATGGCTGATCTCGGAGCACGGCTACTCGCCCACGGATGCGTATTGCCTCGTCAGTACGTGCCCGGACTTCCGCATCAACGTCTACCAGATGT
The DNA here is from genome assembly GCA_035295045.1 of Chthonomonadaceae bacterium. Lineage (GTDB taxonomy): Bacteria > Armatimonadota > Chthonomonadetes > Chthonomonadales > Chthonomonadaceae > DATGJU01. Next base: position 10,209 of record DATGJU010000382.1, on the reverse strand, counting down.
GCAGGCTCGGCAAGCTGAGCTACGTGGCCGGCGCCGAGCTGCCGAAGCGATATATGACAGATCCCGCCTGACGACCTCCAAAGCGGAGCGACCGGGCAGCATCGCCGCCCGGTCACCCAGTCACCCCATCACCCGCTCACGCCATCATCTTCAGGACGCCTGCTTCAGCTCCTGGCCGGTGACGAGGCGCGGGTCGATGCGCTGGCGGACGGTCTCCTCCTCGACGATGCAGCGCTTGATATCGCTGGATGAGGGGATCTCATACATGATGTTGAGCATCACCTCTTCGATGATCGTGCGGAGGGCGCGGGCGCCCGTGTTGCGCTGGATGGCCTCGCCGGCGATCTGCTTCAGCGCGCCCTGCGTGAACTCCAGGTCCACGCCGTCGTACTCGAAGAATTTGGCGTACTGGCGCGTCAGCGCGTTCTTGGGTTCGGTCAGGATTTTAACCAGCGCCTCCTCGTCCAGCGCGTTCAGCGTGGCGACCACAGGCAGGCGGCCGATGAACTCCGGGATGAGGCCGTACTTCAGGAGATCGTCCGGCATGACGTGCTCGAAGATATTCTGCTTCTGCGCCATTCGCTCGACCTTGGTACCGATGTTGGAGCGAATGCCCATCGTGCGCGTGTTCATGCGCCGCTCGACGATCTCCGCCAGGCCCTCGAAGGCGCCGCCGCAGATGAACAGCACGTTCGTCGTATCGATCTGCACGTACTCCTGCTGTGGGTGCTTGCGGCCGCCCTGCGGCGGCACGTTGGCGACCGTGCCCTCGAGTATCTTGAGGAGCGCCTGCTGCACGCCCTCGCCGCTCACGTCGCGGGTAATCGAGGGGTTGGCGCTCTTTCGGGAGATCTTATCGATCTCGTCAATATAGATGATGCCGCGCTGCGCGTTCTTGACCGTCTGATCCAGGTTGTTGTTGCTCATCGAATCGGCGGCCTGGAGCAGCTTGAGGAGGATATTCTCGACGTCCTCTCCGACGTAGCCGGCCTCGGTCAGCGAAGTCGCATCGGCGATTGCGAAGGGCACGTTAAGGATTTTGGCGAGCGTCTGCGCGAGGAGGGTCTTGCCGGAGCCGGTCGGTCCGATCAGCAGGATGTTGCTCTTTTGTAGCTCTACCTCGGACTGGAGGGGCGCGAAGATGCGCTTGTAGTGGTTGTACACGGCGACGGAGAGACCGCGCTTGGCGCGCTCCTGACCGACCACGTACTGGCTAAGGATCCGATAGATCTCCTTGGGTTTCGGGACCGAGCCGGGATAGAACAGCCGGCTCTTCTCGATGTCGGGGGCTTCGCTGCGGATGATGTCGTTGCACAGGTCGACACAGTCGAGGCAGACGCCGCCGTGGACGCCGAGGATGAGCTTCTTTACCTGTTCACGTGTCTTGCCGCAAAGTACGCACCGCCCGTCCACCCGGTCGAAACCCCTAGACAATGTGATTCTCCTGGAATATGCTGTCGCCCGCGAGGTCAGCCGTCCTAGCGCTCGCCTTTTTCGGCAATCTTGTCGATTATTCCATACTCGAGCGCCTCTTGTGGCGACATAAAGTAGTCGCGATCCATGTCGCGGCGCACTTTGTCGTAGGGCTGGCCGGTGTGCCGCGCGAGGATTTCATTCAGGCTGTCGTGCGCGCGCACCATTTCCTTGAGGCGGATTTCGGCGTCCTGCACGGTGCCCTCATAGCCGCCCGCGACCGCGTGGATCATGATCCGCGCGTTGGGCAGTGCATACCGCTTGCCGGCCGCGCCGCCCGCGAGCAGAATGGCGCCCATCGAGGCGGCCATGCCCACACAGAGCGTTGCCACATCGCACTTGATCATCTGCATCACGTCGTACATGGCCAGGCCGGCCGAAACGCTTCCGCCGGGGCTGTTGATGTAGATGTCGATGTCGGCATCGGGATCCTCTTTCTCCAGGAAAAGGAGCTCCGCGATGATCAGATTCGCGAGGTGATCGGTCACCGGCTCGCCGATGAAGACGATTCGGTCCTTCAGGAGCCGGGAGTAGATGTCGTAGGCGCGCTCGCCCCTCGCGCTCTGCTCGACGACCATCGGGATCACGTTTTGCGGCACACGCGTTATTCGGTCCATAGTGCATCTCCAGCGGTACTAACGGGTTAGCGGCCTACTCCTCGGTCTCGGAGGCCTCTTCGGATTCGTCGGCGATCAGCTGCGCGGCCGTTCCCACCTCGTCCTCAGTCGGACCCGCCGACTGCGCAACCTCGTTGAGCGTATTGTTGGCGAACAGGAATTCGTGGAGCTTCTGCTGGATCAGCGCGTTTGCGATCTGCAGCCGGCGCCGGTTGTCGCCGCGGAACTCCTCGATCGTCTCCTCCGGCACGCGGCCCTCGGTCGCCATCCTGTCGAACTCGGCGTCGATGGCCGCGTCGTCGGCCTGCAGCCCCTCCGCGATCGCGATCTCCCGCAAGGCCAGCAGAGCCCGGATCTGCTCCGCGGACTGGGCGGCGAGCTGCGCCTGGTGCTGCTCGGCAGTCTGGTTCGTCCGCTGCAGAAACTCTTCGTAGGTCATCCGGTTCTTCTGCAGATCCTGACCCAGGCTGCGCAGCTTATCGCGGAGCTCATCGTGCACGAGCACTTCCGGAAAGTTGACCGTAGAGCCTTCTAGGATCTTCTCGATGATCCGCTGCTCGGCGATCTCGTTGGACACGCGATCGGCCTCCGCCTGCAGGCGGGATTTGATCAGCTCGCGCAGCGCTTCGACGGTATCGACGCTGGCGACGTCCTGCGCGAAGTCATCCGTTAGGGCGGGAAGCTGCTTGGCGCTGATGCTGATGACATTGACCTGGTAGGTGGCCTTCTTGCCGCGCCGCGACTCCTCCTCGAAGTCGTCCGGATAGGTGAGCTCGAAGGTCGCCTGGTCGCCGGCCTTCAGCCCGAGGACATGCTCGTCGTAGCCCGGAATGTTGTTTCCGATGTAGACGAGCTGGCGGCGCGCCGGCTCCGGCTCGTCGGCCCCCTCCAGCCTGATCTCGTGCTCCGCGATCACAACGTCGCCGTTCTGTATGCCGCGGTCCGTCACGCGCTCCAGCCGTGCCTTATCCGTCCGCAGAGATGTGATGCGCTCCTCCACGTCGGCGTCCGTAATCTTGAAGACAGGTTTATCGACCGTCAGCCCGGTGTAAGGCCCGATCTCCACCTTCGGCTCGAGGGGCACGACGGCGCGATAGCTGAACGGCTTCCTGTCCTCAAGGTCGGTCGGCTCGATCTCCGGATCGCGGTACGGCTTGATGTCCTGCTCGCTTACCGCGGCCGGGTAGCTGTCGCGAATGATCTTCTCGAGGGTGTGCTGCCGGACGCGCGCGGTATCCACGTAGCGCTCGACGAGGACGCGCGGCGCCTTGCCTGGCCGGAAGCCCGGCACGTTGACGTAGCGGCCGAACTCACGATAGCTGGAGTCGAATGCGCGCGAAACCTGGGGCTCTTCGATGGTGATGTCCAGAACCACCGTACAGGGGTTGGTCTGGTCGGCGGTAACCTGCATTACGGTTGCGATTCCCTTTCGAAATTAGCGCCTGCCATGTAAAAAACAGGATACTCAGACGCGCGAGTCCCGCCGCATAAGCATCGCGGCATCCGGACCAGCGCGCGTATCCTGATGGTTCTCGGGTCGGTTGTCGGTGTAGCATACACCATAGTTTTGAGGGATGTCAAGGCGCGTGGCGTGCGTATGGCATACGCAAGGCGAAGCCGGAAGGCGGCGGCCGGCAATGGAATATCCGGCGATGGGGAGGCGAGAGGCTTGCGGGCAACGCGCTGCCGCGGGGTCCGGCGCCGCGCGCCGGACCTGCGGACCGACTACTTGACTTGCGGCATGGCGGCTGCGTTCGACGCGCTGTGTTTCGGCCGCGTCCGCTGCGCCTGTTTGCGGCCGGCAGGTTGCTGTCGGCGGCCGCCGCCGGCAGCTGCCTTGTTCAGCGCGTGCCTTGCGACCGGCACCGTAGCGTTCAGCAGTTGGCCGGGTTTGGGCGCATAGGCGCTGGCGGACTGCTGGGCCGAGTCGGCGCCGGGTCGCGCCGGCCGCTGCTCCATATCGCCGACAACGACCTTGCCGGTATCTGCCGATCCTGCTGCTCGCCGGGCCGGCGCGCCCGCTCCGGCCCGCTCCGAAACGGATTGGCGACCGGCCGCCGAGTCGATCGATTTCAACTGCTGCAACGTCACTGCCGCAGGGGCCTTCGCCGGCTCGTGCACCATTTTCGCCTGGGCTTCGGGCATGGCGGCCCGGCTTGAGGCCTTTTCATCCTTTGCAAGCGTGTCTGCCTGAAATTGAGGCGAGACCGAGGACGTGCCGCCCGCCGCTGCAGGCGACACGGGCGGTCCGGGCGCCGATACGGCGTGGCCGACGGCCGATCGCGTCTGACTCGCCGGCACGGCGGCTCCGCTTGCCGCCGGCGATCCGGCGTGCTTCAGCTGTGACATCGGCGTCACGGCGGCGGGACCCTTCATAAGGACGAATACGACGACCACGGCGGCGGTGGCGCCGCCGAGCAGCAGCAGCGGAAACCCGGGACGGCGAGGCGCCGCGCTCATGCGCCGAGCCGCGCCGGCGTCGGTATACGTCACGCTGGAAAGGATGCGCGCCCGCAGCGCGGGATCGAGGGCCGGCGCATCGTCAGCGGCAAGCCGGCGTCCGATTTCGGTCATGGTGTTCCGAGCCTCCCGGCACCTGGGACATCGCAGCAGATGCCACCAGACGGCCGTGCGCTCCCACAGGGGCAGCTCGCCGTCGATGTACGCCTTTATGTTCGCCTGTTGCTCGCCGCAGCTCTTCATAGGTGGGTCATTCTCAGGTTATTCCCGCTCAATCGCCGCCTCCGGGCACAGCACCGCGGCATCCTGTACGTAGGAACCAAGAAGGCCGCGCAGCCGCCGGAATGCGTGGAAGAGCCGCGACTTGACCGTGCCGATAGGTATCTGCAGGGCGTTGGCGCACTCCTGGTAGGTCAGACCCTGGATTTCGCAGAGGACGACGACATCGTGGTGCGGCTGCGACAGCGCGTCCAGCGCGGTGCGGACCTTGTCCGCAAGCTCGCCCTTCGCGGCTGAGGCGGCAGGGTCCATACGCCAATCGTCGCCAGGCGCTTCGGCGAACTGCTCATCGAAAGGCACTGTCGCCAGAGCACGCTTCTCGCGGTATTTCCAGCAGTGGTGAAGCGCGACGCGATAGATCCAGGTCGAGAGCGCCGCCTCCCCGCGATAGCCCGCGATGCTCCGATGCAGGTCGCAGAAGATCTCCTGCGTGACGTCCTCAGCGTCGGTGCAGTTCTCGACGTATCGCCGGACGAGGCGATGCACGCGGGCGCCGTAGGCGTCCACGAACTCCTCGAACGCCTTCCGCTCGCCCCTTGTTATCCGGTGAGCCAGCTCTACGTCCCTATGCACCGCGGGGTTCCTCGTCTCGGTCTCCGCCCGATTCGACCCGATTCGAAAGGTTTAGGTACGCCGGTACGGCAAAAGGTTCAATTGTGCGCCCGCCGGCCGCAAGAGGCGCTATGCTATAATACCTGTAGCTTCGCGCCCGCGACGATGGAGATGCAGCTTCCCGCGCCGACGGCGACCGTCCGGCGCCCGCGCTCCGGCGAAGTCCAGGAGGCCGTTCGCCTATGCCGCTCCACGCAGAGCTCCACAGACACTTGGGTGGAGCGATCGTTCCGCGCATTTTCTGGCGGTTCCTGCACCGCCAGGGGCACCCGCTTGCGGCCGAGTTTCCCGAATACGAACGATTTGAAGAGTTCATCACGAAACCGCGCGGCAGCCTGACCGAGTTCCTCGAGCTGCACACGCTGGTAGAGCACGTCCAGCGAGTCGAAACGCTTCCATACTTCGTTTCGAAGCTCGTGCGAGGCGCGCACGTATTCGAGGGAATACTCTACCTGGAGCTGCGGCACACGCCTTACTACCGTACCGACCCGGAGGCGAGCGAGACGGACCGGATCACGCAGATGCGCGACATCGTCGAAGTCATCGCCGAAGCGGGCCGCGTTCCGGAGTATCCGCTCCTGCTCAAGCAGATCCTCTGCATGCATAGCCGCCTTCCCTATGCCGTCAACCGCGCCATGATCGATCTTGCGGCGTCGGAACGGGACAAGGTCTGCGGCATCGATCTCGGCGGGCCCGACGTCCTCTATCGGGACCGGCTGGACGAGCTGATCGACCTGTTTCAGTATGCGCGCTCGCGGGAGCTTAAGACGACCTGCCACCTGTTCGAGACGGCGAACGGCTTCTACCCGGAGCTGCTCCCTTACCTCGATCGAATCGGCCACGGAATTCAGATACCGCTGCACCGGCCGGACCTGCTGCCACAGATCGCCAGGCGGGGCCAGTGCCTGGAGGTCTGCCCTACCTCCTATCTGAAAACGAACACGCTGCAGGACCTCGGCCCGCTCCGCGCGGTGTTCGCGCTGTGCGAGGCGGAGGGGGTCGACATCGCGATCTGCACGGACAACCCCGGCCTGCACAACGTGCGCCTGCCGTTCGAATACGAGACGCTTCTGACGCAGGACGTGATCGATTTCCATACCCTGCGCCGCTGCCAGGACGCCGCGTTCCGGCACGCGTTCGCCTGGCCGCACGCCGAACCGCCCGACAGCCTGCTCTACCGCCTCGCGGACGGGCCGGCGGTGGCTGGTAGTCGGTAGCAGGTTGCTGGTTGCTGGTTGCGATGCCTGCCGACATTGGGGGCAGGGGCGCGCTGGCTCCTGATTGACGATCCGCAGCTACCGCGCTGGCGCGGGCGGTTGGCGGTTGTGCGGCGGAGGTTGATTTCAATCCCTGAACGGAGATTACATGACTATGCGCGTGTCCCTTGGATCGCCTCGGATCGCGGCGGGGCTGGCTGCGGGCGTTTCGCTCGCGATAATGGCGGGCTGCGGACCAGCCAATCCGCCGGCACAGCAGGGCGGATCGGCGGCGCCCGGTCCGGCCGGCGCGCCTGCCGGATTCAAGGTGGCGCTGGTGACGTCAGGCTCGCGGAGCGACGGAGGGTGGAACGCCGGCGCCTTTAAGGGGCTGGACGAGGTAAAGAACGCGCTCGGCCTTACGGATGCCGACGTGGCCTCGATCGACAACCAGAAAGCCGCGGGCCAGGAGGAGGAGAGCCTCCGGGCCTTTGCCGCCAAGAAGTACAACATGGTGATCGGGCACGGGTTTGAGTACGACGAGATTGCGCACAAGATTGAAAAGGACTACCCGGACACCCTGTTCGTAATCTCCTCCGGCGCCAAGACGGGCGCGCACGTCACGCCGATCGTGCTCCAGTTGGAGGACGGCGCCTACCTCGAAGGCATGCTGGCCGCCGGCATGAGCAAGACCGGCAAGCTGGCCGAAGTCGGCGCGGACGAGATACCGCCGGTCAAGAGCGTCTTCGCCGCGTTCGAGAAGGGCGCCAGGGCGGTTAAGCCGGGCATCGTAATCCTCCATCCGGTCTACACCGGCGACTGGGAGGATCCGGTCAAGGCCAAGCAGGCGACCATTCCGCTCCTCGACCAGGGCGCGGACGTGGTGATCCAGGACCTCGATTCGGCTGCGCAGGGCGTCTTCAACGCCGTGCAGGACGCCAATAAGCAGGGCAAGACGATCTATGCGCTCGGCACGAACAAGGACCAGAACGGCATGGCGCCCGACGTGGTGCTGGCGAGCGCCCCGATCGACATCGGAAAGGCGTTCGTGCCGATCGCGAAGGAGGCGCGCGCAGGAACGTTCAAGCCGAGCGACAAGCCCTGGGACATGAAGAGCGGCGTGATCGGCTTCGTGTACAATCCTCAGCTCGAGCCGAAGGCCCCCGCCGACCTCAAGGCCAAAATCGAGGCGGCCCGGGCCAAGATCGTCGACGGCTCGCTGAAAACCAAATAGTGCGCGTCGAGATGCGCGGCATCGGCAAGCAGTTCGGAGCCGCGACCGCGCTCCACGGCGTGGACTTCGATGTTCGGGCCGGCGAGGTCCACGCGATCCTGGGCGAGAACGGCGCCGGCAAATCGACGCTGATGCACATTCTGACCGGCGCCGTCCGCCCGGACGCCGGGGAAATCCTGCTCGACGGCGCGCCGGCAAGGATCGACTCCCCGGCGGCCGCGCGCCGCCGCGGCATCGCCATGGTCCACCAGCACTTCACCCTCGTACCCGCGTTCACCGTCACAGAGAACCTGGCGCTGGGCGGATCGGAGCCGGCCGAAGCAGTGCGCCGGACCGGCTGGTCTGCCCGGCGGGCCGCCGAGCCGGCGCTGGAGCGCGCCCGCAGCCTGGGCTGGGACCTTCCTCCGGACGCGCGCATCGCCGAGCTGGCGGTCGGCACGCAGCAGCGAATCGAGATCGCCAAGGCGCTCGCGACCGGCGCGCCCGTCCTCATCTTCGACGAGCCGACGGCGGTCCTCGCAGAGCACGAGGTCGAGGACCTATTCGACGTGCTCCGGCGCGCCCGGACGGAGGGCCGCGCAATCGTGCTGATCGCGCACAAGCTGGCGGAGGTCCTCTCCATTGCGGACCGCGTGACCGTCCTGCGACTCGGAGCGCGCGTCGTGACCGCCGAGCGCGCGGAAGTAGACGCTCCCGCCCTCGCCGCCTGGATGATGGGCGCACAGCCGGCCGAAGCGCCGCGCGAACAGCCCGCCGCCCTGGCATCGGAAACCGCAGAACCGCCGCGCGCCGGCTCCGCCGGAACGGCGGCATCGGCCGCATCCGACCGGGCCGCCCCGTCCGCCGCGAAAGCCGAACAGGCAGGCCATCGCGTGGCGCTCACCGTCGCCGAGCTCGCGGTGCGCGGAGACCGCGGCGAGATTGCGGTGCGCGGGGTTTCGTTTACCGTTGGGCAGGGCGAAATCTTCGGCGTGGGGGGTGTGGATGGGAACGGGCAGGCGGAGCTGGCAGAGGCCCTTGTCGGCCTGCGGCCCATCGAATCCGGCGAGGCGAGCTGGGACGGCGGCCGCTTCGTGCCGGGTGTTCGGCCGATCACCGGCTACATACCGCAGGATCGGCGGCGGTCCGGTCTGGCGGTCGGGATGACCGTGGAGGAGAACCTGATCTTCGGCGCGATCCTGGAGCGGCGCTTCCGGCGAGGTCCGCTGCTCCGGCGCCGCGCCCTGCGCGAGACCGCAGCGGAGCTCGTGGAGCGGTTCGATATCCGTGTCCCGAGCCTCGCAGCGCCCGTATCCACGCTCTCGGGCGGGAATCAACAAAAAATCGTGGTCGCGCGCTCGCTCCGCGCCTCGCCGGCATGGATCGTCGCCGTAAACCCTACGCGTGGTCTGGACATCGGTGCGACGCGCTTCGTCTGGGACCAGCTTCGCGGAGCGCGCGCCGCGGGCGCCGCCATCCTGCTCATCTCGACCGACCTGGACGAGCTGGCCGCCCTCGCTGACCGCGCCGCGATCCTTTCCGGCGGAAACCTGACCGAGGCCTCGCTGGATCGGGCGCGCCTGACGGACATCGGCCTGCTTCTGGGCGGCGCAGGCGCGGACCGCGCGGCCCGTACAGAACGATCGAACACAGCCGGTCCGCGCGCCGCCCGCGATCCCGCGGCATCCGGCGGCGAGGGAGCATTGCCGGACGGCCGGTCGAGACGAAGCGCTCCGGCCGCCAATCCCGACGCCGGGCCGAAGCCATGAGCTTCGGAAACCGCGCGGCGTGGTTCAAGCCCGCCCTCGGCATCGTCGCGCGCGCCGCGGGCGCCGTGGCAGGTACGATCGCCCTCCTCGTGCTGTCCCTGCTCGCCCTCAATATCCCTCCGCTGCCCGCGCTCGCGTCGATATGGGAGGGCGCGATCGGTACCGCGGAGACGGGAACGATCGGGCCGCTCTCCGTAACGGTTACGAAAACGGCGCCGCTGCTCCTTACCGGCCTCAGCGTGGCGGTCGCATGGCGGGCAGGCATGTTCAGCATCGGCGCCGAAGGTCAGCTCCTGATGGGAGCGCTCGCGGCCACGGCGCTCTGGGCAGGCATGCCGGCCGCGCCGCCCGCTCTCCTGGTAATCGCCATGCTGGCGCTCGCCGCCGGCGCGGGAGCGGCGTGGGGCGGGATCGCCGGCTGGCTCCGCGTCCGCCGCGGCGTGCCGGAAGTGATCAGCACCATCATGCTGAACTACATCGCACTGGACCTGATCGGCGCGCTCGTCACCGCGCCCGGCAGGCTGCATGGCCGCACGCAGTCCGGACCGCACTCCGATCCCCTTCCGGACGCGGTCTCGCTGCCTAACCTG
>DATGJU010000381.1:0-5243 GCA_035295045.1 Chthonomonadaceae bacterium | reverse complement strand
CCGCAGACCGCTGAAGCTCTGCTGGATTTCACACTGCGTCACGATGTCCAGCGTCTTCCCGACTGCAAGCTGCATCCGCGCGTGGACGAATAACTCAGTCGCGCCGCTCAGGCGGCTGGCCGCGCGGCGCGAGCCCTTCGCCACGGCCGACAGCTTCCCCTTGTCGCGCGTAAACAGCGTCAAAATACGATCGTGCTCGCCAAGATCGGTCCGATGCACGACGATCCCCGACGCGTTGTACGAAGGCATGCCTGGTCTCCGCTTCCTGTTCTACTCTTACTACTGGAACTTGTTGCGGTACTGCCGGAAGCGCCGTTCCAACTGGACGAGCGAGAATCGCACCGCGTCGACGGCAATGCGGCGGCGCGCGAGGGCCGCGGCTTCGCCGGAGCGCGTGCGGCCGGTCATCGTCGCCGTGGTGCGCGCGGACCAGAGGAGCGCGCCATCGGCGACGCGGACCAGCGCCCCTACGGCCTCCGCGGTGGCGCTCTCCTGCGACTCCGCATAATGCGCCACGGCCTGGCCCGGCGATGGAGCGTCCGGCCCGCCAGCCATCTCGATGGACATCTGCAGGTCGGCGACACGGGCCATCAGCACGTACTGGACCTTGAGTCGGCGGCCGATCGCCGCGGCGGCGGCGGGATCCGGCGTCTCGCCGCGAATCCACACGTCGTCCGGCCTGCGGCCTGGGCCTGACGCCCCATCGGTCAGGGTGACGACGGATTCGGGGAACACGGGAAGCAGGTCGGGGTGGAAGTGCGACGTGACATCGCCAGGCATCTGCTTCAGGGCATTTGGCAGAACAGAGCGGCCTCCGCCCTGAAATACGAGCGCGTCCGCCTGCGCAGGCGCCCGGACAGGCAGGACCGCGACCCGGTCCTGCGGCCGCACCAGCGGTGCGGGAACGCCTGTCGCGAGGGAGTGCGCCGCGACGTCGGCTGCCTGCGTGGCGGCCTCCGTCGCGAGCTGCGGCCAATCTTTGTAGAACCGGTCCTGGAACGGCGCGCGGTCTGACACTGCCGCGCCCGCGACCGGCAGGTCTGCCTCCGAGGCTCGCCGCGCGCGCCCGGCCGGCCGGAGCACCCGCAGGTTCGACCAGATTGCGACAGCACGGACCTGCGCCTCCAGGGAGCGTACGGAACAGGCGGTCGGGACCAGTACGGCGTCGCAGTTCAGGCGATCGCAGAGCGCGCGGAGAGCGGCGGGCGAAGGCGGAGCGGACCGCGAAAGCTTGAGCGCCGCAAGCGCGTCGCCGAGGTCCGCCTGCGGTATGACCTGCGCTGCAATCCGGTCAGGCAAACGCGCCGCCAGAGCGTCCGAATAGAGCGCCTGCGCCACGTCCCGGAGCTGTTCGTCCGATAGGTCGGTTGGGCTTGCCGTGGCGGGCGCGGGCGCGGCGGGGTTCGTCTGGCGCACGGAAGGGGCGGACGGGGCGGCGCCGCCGCGCGTGCCCTTGCCTGGAGGCTCCGCCGGCCTGCCGTCCGCGCTCCTGGCCGGCGTAGCCGCGAAACCGCGTCCGGCGCCGCCCTTCGGCGCCGTGCTGCCGCTTCCCGCGCCGCTCTTACCGGGCGGCGCCGCCGTCCCACTGCCGGCGCCCGGAGCGGGCTTCGGGGCGAAAAGGCCGAGCCGCCGCCGCCGCGCATGGGCGGATCGCTCCGCGGCGACCACGCTTCGTACCGTCGGATCCGCCGACTCGTCCGGCAGGAGGAGCGCGACGCGCCTAACGTCCGCCAGCGGCAAGTCCGGATCAGCGGCCGGTGAACGGTTCGCGCCTGTTGCCGGCCGGCGGACGGCCGTCTCCTGCCAGGCGACTGCGGCGTCGCGCTTGGCTGCAGGCGATGAGGCGCTTCCAATTCGGTTGGTCGGCGGCAAGTCTGCCTGCGCAGCGCCCGGTCCGCACGATCGCACGACCCCCACCGTGGGCACGAGAAACGCGCGCGGCGAGGTGCCGGGCAGCGGGCCGCAGCACGCGATCGCTACGGCGGCAAGGAGCCGGTCGGTTAATTGCTCCGCACGCATACGCAGGACTCCTGAAAGCTATTGACAATTCCTGCTGTCATTTTGTATACTCTACCCTATACGATTAGGGACAGACAAGCGTGAATCTGTTTTGCCGGATGGCGGCGACCTGGCCGCGTTGAGCGGCTTCGCGGCCCGCGCCCGCAAGCGGAGCCGTGTGAGAAAAGGGGCATGCGAATGGATGTGGAGGCCAGAGACCTGCTGACTGTGGAACAGGCCGCACAGTATCTTCAGGTAAGCCAGTCAAGCATTCGCTCCTACATTCGGCAGGGCAGACTCCAGGCGTATCGAATCGCCGGCAAGCGCAAGGTCCTTATTCCAAAGTCGGCGCTTCTGGCGCTGCTGGAGCCGGCGCGCCCCGACGATGTCAACACCGACGGTAACGCCACGGAAGACTAGCCCCGTATCTACCCGTATGGCCGACGATCTGCGCGAGCTCTGGCGCTTCCGATATCTCCTGCGCATGCTGGTCGCGCGCGAGCTAAAGGTACGATACAAGAATTCCGTCCTGGGGTTCGCCTGGTCGATCGTGCCGCCCGCCCTCTCCGTGGTCGTCCTCACGTTCCTGATGCGCGGCGTGCTGCAGCGCGACATGCCGAACTACTCGGCCTACCTGCTATGCGGCATTATCGCATGGAACTTCTTTTCGATCGCCGTCCTGGATTCCAGCCAATCACTCCTCGTGAATTACGGCGTCATCAAGAAAATCTATATGCCGCGCGAAGTGATCCCCATCGCGATAGTAATCAGTAACTTCGTCCACTTTCTCCTGGGCTGGGCAGTCTACTTCGTGACTTTTTTTGGAATTCTGCCCGGCGCCGTCCGGTTGCACCTCCTGGATCACGGCGGCACTCCACTACTTTCGTCCATCGTCTGGTTCCCGCTGATCGTTGCCGCCGAGTTCCTGCTGGTCCTGGGATGCTCCCTCTGGAGCGCGGCGCTGAACATGTTTTATGAGGACGTTAAGTTCATACTGCAGACGCTTTTCAGCCTGGTCTACTTCGTGTTTCCTATCCTGGTTACTGCGGATGTCATCGGCTACTCGGGGCCCATGGTCCAGCATCCGTGGCTGTTCAAGCTCTACATGCTGAATCCGGTTACTGCGATGATAACCGGCTTTCGAAACTGCCTGCTCCAGCCTGCTCCTCCAGAGTGGTTCACGGACAAGCTTAAGGGCAAGCCGGCCATCGATGTGGAGTGGTGGATCTATCTCGGCGCCTTCGCGATCTCCGTCTTCGTCGCCTGGTCCGGCTACGCCTACTTCAACAGCCGGAAGTGGAAGTTCGTGGAGCGAAGCTGACGTGGGTCCATCTACAGAAGCCGGGGCAGCGATCGAGGTGTGCCACCTCACGAAGGTCTTTCGCATCCATCACCGCGGCTCGCTGAAGCAGGCGGCCAGTCGATTCATCAAGGGCCTCGCGAAGAGGGACCACGTCGAGGCCTTCACCGCGGCGGACGACCTGTCGTTTACGGTGCCGCACGGGCAGACGGTAGCGGTGATCGGGCGCAACGGCTCCGGCAAGTCGACGCTGCTCGGCCTGCTGGCACGCGTCTATCGGCCTACCGCCGGCACGGTCCGCCTCAGCGCGGCGGACGGCGGACCGGCCCGCGTCGCGCCGCTGCTCGAGCTCGGCGCCGGCTTCCACCACGAGCTGACCGGGCTGGAGAACATCGAGTTTTACGGGGCGCTGCTCGGGATGACGGCAGGCCAGCTACGCGCCAGGACGCCGGAGATCATCGAATTCGCGGAGCTGACCGGCAAGATCGACACGCCGCTCTACGGCTGGAACGACGGCGCCAAGCTCCGACTCGGCTTCTCGATCGCCGTCCACACGGACCCGCACATCCTGCTGGTGGACGAAGTGCTTGCAGTCGGCGACGAGGCGTTCCAGAACAAGTGTTACCGCCTCATCGCGGAGCTGCAGGCTCGCGGCAGGACCATTCTGTTCGTTTCGCACGACCTGGCCGTCGTCCAGCGTGTCGCCAACCGCATCCTCTGGCTCGAAAAGGGCCGGATTCACATGGACGGCGACATTACGAGCGTGTTGGCAGAGTATCGGGCGGCGTCGACGTAGCGCCTTTCCTACCCCCAACCCCCTCCCACAGTTGGGACCTACACCCAACCCCCTATTGGGACCTACCCCAAACCCCTCCCGCAAGCAGGGGCGATTCTGGATTCTCCCCCTTCCCGATTGCGGGAAGGGGGCCGGGGGTTAGGCTCGCTTGCGGGAGGGCGGGTACTCGCGCGCGGGTGGTGGGGGCTCGTTCAATCCGTGACTGCGCCGAGACTGCTGCTGCTCACCAGCTTCGCGTATTTGGCCAGCACGCCCCGCGTGTAGCGCGCGGGAGGCGGCGACCAGGCGGCCTTGCGACGGGCTAGCTCTTCCGCGTCCACGTTTAGCAGGAGCAGGCGGGCCGGCGCGTCGATCGTAACCGAATCGCCCTCCTCGATCAGCGCGATGGCCCCGCCGGCCGCCGCCTCAGGCGCGACGTGCCCGACGACCATGCCGAACGTGCCGCCGGAGAAGCGGCCGTCCGTCAGGAGGCCGACCGAATCGCCAAGGCCGGCGCCGATGATCGCGGAGGTCGGGGCCAGCATCTCCCGCATGCCCGGGCCGCCCTTCGGGCCCTCGTATCGGATAACGAGGACGTCCCCCGGCCGTATCTTGCCGTCGAGGATCGCTGCCAGGCACTCCTCCTCGCTGTCGAACACGCGGGCCGGACCGGTGATACGGGGGTTCTTAACGCCCGTTACCTTGGCGACCGCGCCCTCCTCCGCCAGGTTCCCGCGCAGGATCGCCAGGTGGCCCTGGGCGTACAGCGGCCGGTCGAACGGACGGATGACCTCCTGGTCGGCGCGCGGCGTCTCCGGTACGCCCTTCAGCGTCTCCGCGATCGTCTCGCCCGTGATCGTCAGGCAGTCGCCGTGGAGCAGGCCGTTCGCTAGCAGTATCTTCATCACCTGCGGCACGCCTCCCGCCCTGTGCAGGTCGGTAGCGACGAACCGTCCGGAGGGCTTCAGCTCGCAGAGCACGGGCACGCGCGCGCGGATCGCCTCGAAGTCGTCGATCACGAGCGGCACGTCCGCGGCGTGGGCGATCGCTAGCAGGTGCAGGACGGCGTTCGTTGAACCTCCAATCGCCATCGTAACCGCAATCGCGTTCTCGAAGGCCTTGCGCGTCATGATCGCGCGCGGCAGCCGCTCGGCGTGGATCGCCGCGGCG
>DATGJU010000380.1:0-8688 GCA_035295045.1 Chthonomonadaceae bacterium | reverse complement strand
CCAGGAAGAACCGCACTCCACGATCCTTGTACGCGTTCGCAAGCTCCGCCACGCGCCGCATGTAGAGATTGGAGACGGGGCACTGCGTGGTCGCGAAGATGAACACGGTCGCCTTGTCCCGTGCGATACCCGCGCCTTCGTACGTGCGCCCGTCGATATCCTTCCACGCGGCCGGGGCGTGCGCGGCCGGCGCCGGATCCGAGGCGACTGCGGCGGGCAGGCGCGCGCCGAGCAGCGCGGCGGCGAGAGCCGCATATGCGGCCGTGCGGAGAATGATGCTCATAAACGGGAATCCTTTGCGAGGCGGTCAATACGGAATAGCGACGTGCCTATCTGTTGGTACGTTTCGCCTATTGTACCAGACGCCGGACGAGGATGTCCGGCCGGCTGAGGGTGGCAATTACGCCCCGGTCTTCTTCGCCTCCGCCCATAGCGCGTCCATCTCCGCGAGGTCCATCGCGCTTAGCTCCATCCCGGCGTCGCGGGCGCGCTCCTCGATGTAGCGGAAGCGGCGGCCGAATCGCGCCAGCATCGCCCGCAGCGCCTCCTCGGCGTCCAGCTTCTGCCAGCGCGCGACCTGGACGACGGTGAAGAGCAGGTCGCCGATCTCATCCGCGACGCGGGCCGGGTCGGGCGCCGCAGAGCGCAGCTCCGCGCGGAGCTCGGCGACCTCCTCGTCCAGCTTCGCAAGCACGTCGTCGAAGCGCTCCCACTCGAAACCGACCTTCACCACGCGCTTGCTCACATCCATTGCCCGCATCAGCGCTGGAAGGCCGGCGGGGATGCCGTCCAGGACCGACTTGCGCCACTCCGCGTCCTTCTCGGTGTTCTCAGTGCGCTTGATCCGCTCCCAGTTGCGAAGCACTTCGGCGCTGTCGCGCACGTCCACGTCGCCAAACACGTGCGGATGACGGCGGATCAGCTTCTCGACGATGGCGGCGATTACGTCGTCGATGTTGAAGACGCCCTCCTCGGCCGCAAGCTCCGCATGAAAGACGATCTGGAGCAGCGCGTCCCCCAGCTCCTCGCGCAGCAGGTCCGAGCTGCCGGAGTCGATCGCCTCGATGACCTCGTAGGTCTCTTCGATGAAGTACCGCTTCAGCGTCTCGGCCGTCTGCTCGCGGTCCCACGGGCAGCCGTCCGGCGCGCGCAGTCGGGCCATGATCCCGACGAGCGAGGAGAGCGCAGGCCGGCGCATTTCCGGCGGCAGCGGAGGGACGTAGACCGCGGTAAGGTGGTCTACCGGCACACGATCCAGCTCGAACAGCGGGATTCGCCGCACCTCCTCGCCGCCGGTAACGCCGGCCTGCCGAACCACCGCTACCGTCCAGTCGTCCGGGTAGTCGCGCATCAGCGCCAGCTTTGCGTGGGACGCGGAGGCGGTGTCGAACACCTGGAAGAGCAGCAGGCCGCGCCCGCTATCGACGCGGGCAGGGCCGGGTCGCCCGTCGCGGTCCACCACGTCGGTCTCGGTGAGGCTGAGCGCGTCTCGAACGTCAACGCCGTCGGCGATCGACGCGTTTGCGGCGGTCAGCGCCGCCTCGACGAAGCTGCCGGAGGCGACGACGCGCGTCTCGATCCCCTCGGCCTCGGCGCGATCGCGGATCCGGCGGACCGACTCTTCTCCGAACAGCGGGTGGCCGGGCACGGCCAGCGCGACGGGGAACGCTCCTTCGCCCCGGATGGCTTCCCGGAGCACCCGGTCCGCGATGGCCGCGTAGACCGCGTCGAAATCCGCGCCCGATTCGTAGAGCGCGTCCAGCGCCTCGAAGCCCACGTCCCACTCCATCAGCGTATCGGCCACCGGGTGGCGCGCGGTGCGCAACAGCAGCAGGCCGGCCCCGGCCGCATGCAGCGCGCCCGCCTCCCGCAGCGCGCGCTCCGCGCCTCTCGACAGCGTGTCCGCGTCGCCCGGCCCCAGCCCGATCAGGGTTATCACGTCACTCCCGTTCCCGTTCGAGTTTCATGGTATCATGGCAATAGGTCGCGCCCGGCGCATCGTGCACGGAGGCACCGGCGCGTCCATCGTTTGCGTGGTGACCTATGGATATCGTAACGAACCCTCGCCTTCGCGCCCGGGCCGGAGCCGGCCTGGCGTCGATGTTCCTCGGCGCGCTTGCCTTCGCGCTCACGCCCTCCGATTCGTGGCTCGCGCTGTTCGGCCTGCTCGTTTCACTCGCCGGACTCACCCTCCTGACCCGAGTAATCCGGCTGGCCCGCGATCCGGCTTACGGAGGCCGGCACGTCGGTCACGCTCCAACGGGTCGCGTCTACTGGACGATCGTGATCGTCCGCGTGTTTCTCTTCCTGGCGATGGCGATCGGCGCCATTGCGTGGCTCTGGTACTTCGGCACGGACATGAACGAGGTGCGACTTCTGCTCTCCTCGCCGCGCTACGTGGACGCCCAGATCATAGGCCGGGAGATCGTTCCGGATCGGTCGTCCGTCGGCTACGTCGATTACGCCTACCGCGTGCAGCCGACGCTGGCGCCGGTGGACCGGTTCGCCGTCGCGCATTCAGATTACCCGAAGTTCACGATCGGGACGCCGCTGGAGGTTACGTACGCCGCCTCGGCGCCGCGCGTCCACCGTGTCGGCCACATCACTTGGGAGTATGCCGTCCGCCGAACGCTCTACTGGCTGCTGCTGCTCGTGACCGGCGCCGCCTATCTTCTGCTGCCACTGCGACTGCTGCCGCTCAAGCGCCAATCGGCGAAGCCGCGCCGCGCTTAGCGCCTAAACGGGCGCCCAACGGTCGCTGCCCGCGGCACGGGCCGAACCTGGACGAATCAGGGTCGCGATTCGGGCTACCGCGGCAAAGTTAGCCGACTTGCGCCGTGCGGAGGTGCCGGCTCACCGTTGGCGGAGCAGCGCGTCGTAGTCTGCGTGCGAGCCGATCCAGAACCATGTGACTGTACCGCCGTCAACGATGCCGACCGCACGGTACCGCAATCCGATTCGGACAGAATAGATGGGATCGTGAGTGTGGATGCGCTTGAAATGAAGGCTGGGGTGGCTGGGATCGCGCATAAAGCGCCGGTACGCGGCGCGAGCCTGCCGCTTTACGCGCGCCGGGAGCTCCGCGAACAGGGCTCGGAACTCGTCGTTGATAATCGAATTCACAGCTTGTCAGGATCGAGGGGCCGAGTCTTTCCAGCATCCCGATCGGCGAGCGCTCTCTTCGCAAGCGCGGACAGCATATCCTGCGAAGCAGCGAATTGCCGATCCCACTCCGCATCGTCGTCGATCTCATCGAGTATCCGAGACGCAATCGAGTCTTGCTCGTCCTGCGGCAACTGTGCAATCCGTGCGTAAGCTTCTTCTAGTAGCTGGGACAAATGCGTTACCTCCAACCTATCGGTGACGCGTCCGTAGACAAGAATCATTATACACTGAGTGCGACACGGCGTCCAGGCCGCCAGATGAGGGAGGCGCGCGATGCTGAAGGGTGCGAGGGTGACGCTGCGAGCGCTGACGAAGGCGGATCTTCCCACGATCCTCGCGTACAGCCAGGACATGGAGGTCGAGCTGCTGTCCGGCGGCAATCCGCCCCAGCCCTGGACCCAGGAGGCCTGGGAAAAGTGGTACGACGAACATCTCGGTAAGGAGCAGACCGACAGCGTAAACTTCGGCATCGAGGCGGAAGGCAAGCTCATCGGAACGTGCGGCCTGTGGCGCTATTCGCAGACCGCCCAGCGATGCGATCTTGGCATCTCCATCGGCGATCGGGAGTACTGGGGCCGGGGCTATGGCCGCGAGGCGGTCGGGCTGATGGTTGAGTACGCCTTCAGAATCCGGAACTTCCACAAGGTCGCGCTGACGACGAGCAGTAACAACGAGCGCGCGATTCGATGCTACCTGGCCGCCGGCTTCATCGAGGAGGGGCGGCTCCGGCAGCACCACTGGGTGAACGGCGCCTACGTCGACGAGGTCGCGATGGGCATCCTCCGCGACGAATGGGAGCGCCGCCGCGCCGAGAGGTCGCCCGCGAATCATGAACCGACGGTTTAGATCGGCCCTGTGCATAACCCTCGTCCTTGTCTCTGCAGCAGGCATCCTGTTCGCGATCAGTCGAGCCGCAGGCGCCTATTCGCCATGGCTCCTTGGATAATACCGAAGTGCGTCTGGCGCTGGCTCGGCGGAACTGCTCATCAAGGCCGGGTTCGCCGGGAGCAGCAGCTTCTTCTTCGTGCGTGATCTGGCGGCGAATATGGGTAAGCCCGTTCGCGTCGGCGGCCCGTACGTTTCGGATGGGACTATCAAGTTCGAGAGGGCGGTCTGGTCGCGAGACGGATCGGTATTCGCGGTCCGTGTAGGCGTCGGGCAGTCCGCCGGGAAGGGATTCGCCAGGCACGACGGAAACTTCTGGCTGGATGCCTACGACTTCCGGCTCCATCGCCGCTGCGGCGTAGGGGTAAAATCCCGCGGACCGCTCGAAGGCGATCGAGCGGCTGCTTGCAGCGCGCGGCGAACCGGACGGACGAGCCATCACGGCGCCGTCGATCGATGCCAGAGACATCAGCTCGCGGGAGGCCGAGGCGTTCGGTCCGCCGGACGAGCGCGCCCGGAGCATCCAGGACATGCTAGGCGGCTCGAGGAGCGAGGATTCGGAATGACCGATCGGAACTCTAAGCGGAAGCTCTACCCCTGCGGCCAGACGCGCCGCGAGCTCGTCTGGGAGATGGGCGGCGGCTTCGCCGGCCTCGCGCTCACGTCCCTCCTCGCCGCAGACGGCTTCTTCGCCCGCCACGCCTCCGCGGATGAGGCAAGCGGTGGTCCAAAATCCAAGAGCCGCGTGCCCGTCGAAACCGGCGGTCCATTGTCTCCCCTTGCCCCGAAGCCGCCCCACTTCCCTACCCGCGTCAAGAGTGTGATCTTCCTGATGATGAACGGCGCGCCCAGCCATATCGATACCTTCGACTACAAGCCGTCGCTGGCGAAGTATGCGGGGCAGGAGCTTCCGCCGAGCTTCAAGTTCACCAACTCCGGCGGTCGAAAAAAGGGCTTCCTGACGCCGCAGTGGCGCGAGTTTCGGCCCGGCGGCAAGAGCGGCCTGATGATCAGCGACTACTTCCCGCACCTCCGGCAGCACGCCGACAAGCTGGCGCTCATCCGCTCCTGCTATACCGATAGCCACGCGCACGGCTCCGCGCTCGTGGCGATGAACACCGGCAGCATTTTCATCGGCCGGCCGTCGCTGGGAAGCTGGGCGACCTACGGCCTCGGGACCGAGAACCAGAACCTGCCGGGCTATGTGGTGATCATGGACCACCGCGGCGGCCCGATCAGCGGCGAGCCGAACTGGTCGAGCGGCTTCATGCCCGCCACCTACCAGGGCACGCTGTTCCGGCCCGTCGGCGACCCGGTGCTGGACCTGCACGGCGCGACGTCCCCGGAGCAGCAGAGGCGCGAGCTCGATCTGCTGGCGCGCATCAACCAGCAGCACCTGGACGCGCGGCCCGGCGGCGCGGAGCTGGCGGCGCGAATCCAGAGCTACGAGCTGGCCTACCGAATGCAGGCCGAGGTGCCGCAGGCCGTCGACCTGGCGCACGAGTCGGCCGCGACGCTGGAGACGTACGGCGTAAACGGCGCGATGACCGGCGAGTTCGGCCGAAACTGTCTGATCGCGCGCCGGCTGGTGGAGCGCGGCGTCCGGTTCATTCAGCTCTACAGCGGCGGCGGACATCTTGAAGAGACCTGGGACGCACACGAATCGATCGAGAAGAACCACGGCCGCCACGCGATGGAGGTGGATCAGCCGATCGCGGCGCTGCTCACCGATCTGGAACAGCGCGGCCTACTGGAGAGCACGCTCATCCTATGGGGCGGCGAGTTCGGCCGGCTGCCGATCTCAGAGGGCCAGGGCGCGCCCGGCCGAAACCACAATCCGTACGGCTTCACCATGTGGCTGGCGGGCGCGGGCGTTAAGGGCGGTATCTCCTACGGCCAGACCGACGAGTTCGGCTTCGCGGCGGCGGTCGATCGCGTCCATCTGCACGACATCCACGCCACGCTGCTCCACCTGATGGGCCTCGATTACAAGCTGCTCACCTACTTCCACCAGGGCCGCGACGAGCGCCTCACCGACGTGTATGGCAACGTCATCCGCGCCGTGCTGGCGTAGAGCACGTGCGCGGCGGTGGTATCATTTGACCGGCACGGAACGACATCGCGGATTGGTGAACTTGCGGCCGAGGCACAACGGCTCGGCATGTATTGATGCAGACCGCGGTTCTGGACTCATGCGTGCTTTACCCTGCGCCGCTCAGCGACTTCTTGATCCGGCTGGCTGTCGAGCTTTTCCAGCCAGAGTGGACGGAATCGATCCACGAGGAGCGGATTCGCAATGTCCTACTACGACCGGATGAAGCTGGCGTCGTGGCGAGGAATCCCGGTAAGGATGGAGTTCACCGACTCCGGCCACTACCGCGTCACGGGCGGGTGGCGCCTCGTGCCGGCATAGGACGCCGAGCGGCTTTCGGCGGAGCGTGCCGCGGAGTGCGACACTGCTCGCACCGTGCAGCACACTCCGCCGGCCACGGCTCCGTCAGGCGAGTATGCCGGTCATGATCTCGCCGCTCACGTCCGTCAGGCGGTAGTCGCGGCCGCTGTAGCGGTAGGTCAGCCGCTTATGATCGAGGCCCATCAGGTGCAAGATCGTGGCGTGCAGATCGTGGACGTGCGTGCGGTTGTCCGTCGCGGCGAAGCCGATTTCGTCCGTCGCGCCGTAGACCATACCGCCCTTCACGCCGCCTCCGGCCAGCCACATCGAGAAGCCCGTGCTGTGGTGGTCCCGCCCCTTCGCGCCCTGCGACGTAGGTGTGCGGCCGAACTCGCCGCCCCATATCACCAGCGTATCCTCCAGCATCCCGCGCGACTTCAGGTCTCTAAGCAGCGCCGCGATCGGCTTGTCGCTCTTCTTCGCATGGTTGCGGTGATTCATGATGTCGCTATGGTCGTCCCAGGGCTGGCCGTCGCCGTAGTAGATCTGTGTGATGCGCACGCCCCGCTCGGCCAGCCGCCGGGCGATCAGGCAGGCGTTCGCGAACTCCCCTTCGCCGTACATTTCCCGCGTTGCGGCCGGCTCCTTGCCGATGTCGAAGGCGTCCTGCGCCTCGAACTGCATGCGGAACGCCAGCTCCAGCGCGGAGATGCGGGCGTCTAGCTGCGGATCGTGGTCGCTGCGATCCAGGTGGATCCGGTTCATCTGCTGCAGCAGGTCGAGCTGCTCGCGCTGCGCCGCCGGCCCCAGATAGCGGTTCTCAATGTTTCGGATGAGCTTCTTCGGGTCCACGTCCCGATTGTTGATGTGCGTGCCCTGGTAGATGCCGGGCAGGAAGCTGTTGCTCCAGAGCTGCGGCCCGACGACCGGCTTGCCGGGGCAGAGCGCGACGAAGCCGGGCAGGTCCTGATTGTCGGTGCCGAGGCCGTAGGTGATCCAGGAGCCGAGCGAGGGCCGGATCGGCTGCATGTTGCCGGAGTTCATCATCATGAGCGCCGGCTCGTGGTTCGGATTGTCGGTCCACATCGACCGGACGACGCAGATGTCGTCGATGCAGGCCCCGACCTCGGGGTAGAGGTCAGTCGCCTCGATACCGCTCTTGCCGTAGCGCTTGATCTCGAACGGCGACGGCATGAGCTTGCCCTGCTTGTTGCGCGTCGCGATCTTCGTCGCGTCCGGCGACTGGCCGGCGTACTTGACGAGCGCAGGCTTCGGGTCGAAGGTGTCGACGTGGGACGGACCGCCGTTCATAAACAGGAAGATAACGCGCTTAGCACGCGCCCGGAAGTGCGGCGGGCGCGAGTCCAGCGTGAACGCCGTGCCGCTTGCCTGCCTGACGGACGGCTCCGCGAGCGCCGCGTCTGCGAGCACCGAGTTCAGCGCCAGCGCGCCGAATCCGCCGCCGATGCGGCACAGCAGATCTCGGCGGGAGGGCGGGGGCGCCGCCGCGTTGTCAGGGGCATCATGTTTCGTCATCGGTTCCGTCTCGTTTCCAGTTCGGCTTCAATTATGCCGGACCGCCCGCCGGATTCGGACAGCCAGCGGCCAGCTTTTGTAGTGCGCGGAGCGGCGCCTCGAATGCGTCCGCGCCCTCTCTTCGCGACGCAGCGCCGACGCACCGGCCCGCAGGTGTTGTGCAGGGCGGCGCTCGGACGCGTCCGAGCGGGCAAAGCGGCGACGCGTCGCCGCAGTCCTCGGCGGCTCAATCTACGTACATGAACTCGTTGGACGCTAGCAGGATCTGCGCGTACTCCTCCCAACGGGTCAGTTTGCTGCCGGCCGGCGGCGCGGCTTTGTTGGACTGGCCGCCGGCCGAGATGGATACCGTAGTCGTTGTGGTCGCGGCAGTGCCCGTCGATCCCGCCGGCGCGCTTGACTGCAGAAAAGCCAGGCCAAGTGCGCGCTCGCGCTCCGTGGGCGCGCGGTTGAAGAGCAGGGAGAAGGCGCGATCGATTCGGGCCGAGTCGCTTTGGGAGCCGCCGTCAGTCAGCCGAGCGGCCAGCGCTTTGGCCTGACGGACCATGAAGTCGCTGTTGAGCACGAAGAGCTGCTGCAGCGGCACGGTGGTGGTCATCCGGGCGTCCGTGGTCGCGTTCGGGTCCGGGAAGTCGAACAGGCGGAGCATCGAGTCCAGGTCGTGTCGGCTGACGGCCGCGTAAAAGGTCCTGCGGTTGTTGTCCGGCGAT
>DATGJU010000379.1:0-13302 GCA_035295045.1 Chthonomonadaceae bacterium | reverse complement strand
GATTCTGCGAACCGCTTCGAGCCATCCGAATCGAGGTCGACCTTCTCGTCTGCCATCCAACCCGGCGCGACCATATTGACCGTGATGTTGTCCGGGCCAAGCTCGCAGGCGAGCGACCGCGACAGCCCGACCATCGCGCCCTTGCCCGCCAAGTAGACGGTCCACTGAGCCGGCGCAAGGTTCCAGAGCTCCGTCACGATGTTGACGATTCGGCCGCCGCCCTGCGCCTGAAAGACAGATCGGGCCGCGCCTACGGTATGAATGACCGCCTTACAGCCAAAGGCGTATGCGTCGTCGAAGTCCGACTCGGCAGCGGTATCGAAGGGGCCGTGCTGCCGCCCGGCAATTGCATTGTTGACGACGGCGTCGAGGCGGCCAAACTCCGCGACGACCTCGGCGACCATCCGGTCGACCGCCTTACGGTCGCGCACGTCTGCGCCAAACGCTCTGGCCCGGCCTCCAGCGGCCGCGATTGCGGCCACGACGGCCTCCGCCTTGTCGGCGCTGTGCGCGTAGTTCACCGCGACCGCGGCGCCCTCGCGCGCCAATACGCGGCAGATCGCGGCGCCGATACCGCGCCCGCCGCCTGTCACGAGAGCGACTCTTCCCTCCAGCAGCATCTTCAGCCCTCCGGCGCCCCGTGCACAGCGGCGCTGTAAGCAAAACGGCTCGCTCCCGATATTGGAGGCGAGCCGGGAGCGATCGTTGCGTGGCGGACTAGCGGCGCAGGTAGATCGTGTCCTCCGCCATGGGATTGACCGCGCCATCCGGGGCCGGTACGGCAGGGGGCTGCAGCGTGCCGCGGTTCTGCTCGTCGCGGATCCGCATCACCTGGTCGAAGCTCTCGCGCAGCGCGGGCAGGTACTCGACCAGCGCGACGATGTCGTGGCGCGGAACGCTCAATACGTCTAGCGGCTCCATCGCGCGAACGGCCGCTCCTCGCGTGGACTGGCCCTCCTTAAGCAGCGCCATCTCGCCAAAATACTGGCCCTTGCTCAGCTCGGCGAGCCGCTTAGCTACACGGTTCTCCGTCTTGATGACCTCCGCCTTGCCCTTGATGATGATGAACAGCCGGTCGCCAAGATCGCCCTGGTTGAATACGTACTGGCCCGTCTCGTAGTGCTCCTCGACGATGCCGGCCTGAGGGCGCATTGTAAGCTGGACCGTGTCGGTGGGCAGGTAAGATGCCGTCAGCCACGCCGTGAATGTGCGGACCTGGCGATCCCAGCCCGGCAGCTTCATCAGGTAGACCGCGCGCCACATCAGCCAGGCCAGGTAGCCCTTGATATTGATCTTCTTGTCGCCGAGGGCAAGCTGCGCGACGGCCGAGTGGTGACCGAATACGCCCATCTGTCCCAGGCCCGTGAATGCGAACTGCTTGCGCGCGCCGCCGCGGATCGTAGCCACGATGTTCTGCGCGGCGAGCGCTCCTTCGCGAACCGCGTGCTGCGCCGTCGGCGGGCAGAACTGCGTCCCGGAAGTATCGCCCGGCTCCGGAATCTGCGCGCAGTCGCCGATCGCCCAGATGTGGTCGCTTCCCTCGACCTGGAGCTCCAGGTTCACCTTGATCCGGTGATTTGACTTGCCGCCACGCCCAACGCCCTTCGGAAGGTCCAGGGCCTCGATTACGGGATTCGGCGAGCCGGGAACCGTCGATACCAGCGTCTTCGTCGGAATGCGCTCGCCCGTGTTGAGCACGGCCTCATCGCCCGTGGCCGCGGCAAGTCGCGTCTCGAGACGGATCTCGATGCCGTTCTTCTGCATCACCTGCTGCGCGGCCAGCGCCAGCCCCTCGTCCATCTCCCGCAGGATCCGCGTGTCGCTCTGGAGCAGCACCATGCGCACCTGCTTCGGATCGACGTTGCGGTACTTGCGGGCGACGTTCCGCACGAAGTCGTTCATCTCCGCCACGCACTCGACGCCAGACCAGCCGCCGCCAGCGACGACGAACGTCAGCAGCGCCTCCTTGAGCCTCGCGTTCGTCTCGACGGCCGCCTCTTCCAGGACGTGGATGACGTGGTTGCGAAGCATCAATGCGTCGCTCAGATACTTGAAGCGGAGGGCATGCTGCGTCAGGCCCGTAAGTCCGCGAAAGTCCGTGACGTTGCCGAGCGCCAACACAAGGTAATCGTATGGGTACTCGAACCGGACGGGTTTGAAGCCGGGGCTGGTGATGACGCGTTTGTTCGCGAGGTCGACGCTCTCGACGTCGCGGACAATTACGTCCGTCTTCCTAAGAAGCGAGCGGAGCGGGCTGACGGTATCGAAGATGCCGACGTGGCCGGAGATGATCTCCGCCAGCATCGGCTGGTACACAAAGTAGTTGTCACGGTTAATGAGCGCGATATCGAACTCGTCGCGGTCCGCGCGGAGCTTCTCCAGCTCCTTGGCAACGTAGACGCCGCCGAATCCGCCGCCAAGGATCAGAACGCGTTTTTTTGCCATTGCCGAGCTGGTGCCTTCCCGTACCGATCGGCGATTCAGGGGCGCCGTCCATCCGTCCTATTGTACCGCAATACGGACCGTGCAATACGCGGCGACGCGGCCGTGGGCTTCTCAAACTTCGGGGCTGGCTCGCATACGATGCGCATAGGGCGCGGGTGAGCTGCGCTCTCGGCCCTATGCCCGCTTGAACTGGCGGTCCAGCTCGCCAAATGGGATTTTAACCACGATCGGCCGGCCGTGCGGGCACAGGTAGGGATTTTCCGTCTCCGCGAGCTGCTCCAGCAGGCCGGTCATCTCGTCGATGGTCAGCGGATCGCCCGCCTTCACGGCCATCTTGCACGCGTTCGTGATCGTCACGTGGTCCCGCTGGACGAGCAGGCGGCGCGAGATCGTCTCGCTCACCAGCTCCTCGACCATGTCCCGCAGGATGCGCTCGTACGGCTTGTTTGCGAGCAGCGCGGGCACGGCGCGGACCACGAAGCTCTCGCCGCCGAATGGCGCGATGTCCCACCCCGCGGCGGCGAAGCTGTCGCAATGCTCGGCGAGGAGCAGCGCTTCGCGTCGTCCCAGGTCCACGGTGAGCGGCATGACCAGTCTCTGGACCGGCACGCGGCCGCCGTACCGCTTCTCGGTGAGCCGCTCATAGAGTACGCGCTCATGCGCCACGTGCTGATCGACGACGGCGATGCCGTCCGGCGTGAGCGCGATGATATACGTATTCCGCGCCTGCCCGATTACTCGGAACTCTCGCAGTTGCTCCGCAAACGGCCGTGGCCGTGCCGGCACGCTCAGCGCCTCGTCACTCCGGGCCTCTCCCGCATCTGGCCCCGAGTCCGCTGCGCCGGCAGTGTTCGGATTGTGGACGTACTGCGCGCCTCCAGTGGCGAACGGGCCGAGACCGCCAGTCGATAGCGCCTCACCGACGTCCCGAGGACGCGCGGGATCGGCGACCGCGCGCGTATCCGCGAACCCCAGCGCCATGACGGCGGACATCTGCACAGACTGCACGATCTCACCATCGTTGGGCCTAGCTCCAGGCGTGCCAAACGAGATCTCCGGCACCGTCAGGCGGGGCGATGGCACGATTCCGTAATCCAGCAGCGCCCGCTTTACCGCCTGGCTCACCGCGTGGTGCACGTCGCCGTCGCGCGTGAACTTGACCTCCGTCTTCGTGGGGTGGACGTTCACGTCCACTAGCTCGGGGCTGATCGCAATGAAGATCGCAGCGATCGGGAACCGGCTATCGGGCGTCAGCGACCGGAAGGCGTCTTCGACCGCGTGGGCCAGCAGCCGGCTCTTGATCGGCCGCTGGTTCACGAAAAAGAGCTCGTGCGTCCGGCCCGTCCTGGAGATGTCCGGCGTCGCCACAAATCCCGTGACGCACAGGCCCGGCGAGTCCAACTGGATCGGCAGGAGCTTGCGCGCCGCCTCCCGGCCCCAGATTGCGGCCAGCGCGGAGAGCAGGTCGCCGGTGCCGGGCGTCGCAAGGCTTTCGTGAGAGCGCTGGCGAACGCGCATCGCAACACCGGGAAAACCGATGGCCAGGTTCCCGACGATCTCCATAACGCGGCCCACCTCCGCCGGCGTCGATTTCAGGAACTTCAGGCGGGCTGGAGTGTTGAAGAACAGGTCCCCGACGACGATCGTCGTGCCGTCGAGCGCTGCTGCCTCCTCGACGGTGACGAGGTCCCCGCCATCCACCAGCAGCCGGATGCCCTGGTCGGCGTCGCGCGGCTTGGTCACGAGCTCGAATCGGGAGACGGAGGCGATCGAAGGCAGCGCCTCGCCTCGAAAGCCCAGCGTGCGAACTGCGAACAGATCGTCGGCCGTTCGGATCTTGCTCGTGGCGTGGCGCTGTAGCGCAAGGATCGCGTCGGATCGCGCCATGCCCTCGCCGTCGTCCGCGACGGTGATCCGCTGCTTGCCGCCCTCCTCCAGCGATACGGTGATGTGCGTGGCGCCGGCGTCGATGGCGTTCTCGACGAGTTCCTTCACCGCCGACGCCGGCCGCTCGATCACCTCGCCCGCGGCGATCCGATTAGCGGTATTCTCGTCAAGTAGCATTACACGGTCGATCGGCACCCAGAGGCCCCCTCATCGCCTGCCGCACCGGCGCGCTGCCAGGCGCTCCTGCCGGCAACGATGGGCCGGCGCTCCCTGTTCGGGCGCCTCTCGGCGTCCGAAGTGTCAGCCACGATTGCCGTAGTGGCAACTTACTTATAAGCAATGCTACCTGTTTTTGACGCCGGCCCGGAAATAGTGGTTATTACGGTTGGAATCGCGCTGGAAATTGGTAATACTAGTCAGGTACGCCTCGACTTGAAAGGACCGATCTGAATGTCCGCACATCCGGCTGTAAGTCCCTCGCGCTGTCCCCGCTGTGGCGGAATCTGCGAGTCCAACTGGATCACGATCACCCTCCGGCGCACGGCGAGCGAATTCGCGATCCTTCGGAACGTGCCGGCCGAAATCTGCCAACTGTGCGGCGAAACCCAGTTCTCCATGCCCACATCGATGCGCATGCTCGCCTCGCTGCAGACTACCCGGCTGCCGGACGAGGTCGCCGTCGTTCCGGTCTACGATTTCACCACGGCATTGTAAACCGCGTTACCGCCCGTATCGAACGAATCCGCCTCCGACCCTCCCGTGCTGCAGCCGGCTGGGGCTGCTAAACGCCTTGGGCTGGCCGTAATCCCCGGTCAGCCCGGCCGGCCGCCGCCCCGCTCGACCGCCTCCAGGATCTCCAGTGCGCGGACCGAATCCGCCGCCGTGAGGGCCGGCGCCTGGAGGCCCCGCACCGCATCGGCGAAGTGAGCCAGACACGCTTCCAGTCCGTTCAGACCGCTCACGTCGTGCGTCTGCCAGATCGGCACGTCGCCGGACCGGTAGCGCACCGTCCCCGCGTCGTAGTCCAAGAGACACGCGCCGACCGTGCCGTACACTTCCAGCAGGTTCCGGCTCCCCGGTAGGTTCTGGACCGCCTCCACCACGCCGATCGCGCCGCGCTCGGAGCGGAGAACGATCGCGGCAACGTCGTCGCTCGCGAAACCGGGCGTGATCGTCGACGTAAGGCCCACTGCGCCCTCCGCCTCGCCGACGAGCGCGCGGAACAGGTCGATCCCGTGCTGGCCCGTCTCTCTCGCCACGCCCGAGAGCGCAAGCTCCGGACCGGCGCTGAGGAAGCTGCGCGGATCGCTGAATCGGCACCGGAACGAGACTGGCCGGCCGACGTCGTCGCTCTCGATCATCTCTCGCGCGAAAAGCACGGGCGGGTGGAAACGATGAATGAAGGCCGGCATCAGCAGGCGCTCACGGTCCGCCGCGATCGCCGCCAGCGAGCGCGCCTCCGCGGATGTCGTGCCGATTGACGGCTCGCAGACCACGTGAGCGCCGGAGCGAAGCGCCGCGGCGACCACCTCCGCGCGCTCTTCCAGCGGGACGCAGACGTCGACGACGTCGAACGCCTGGAGGCCCAGCATCGATTTAATGTCGGGGAATGCGGCGGCTCCGGGAGCCTTCATGGCGGCGCGTGCGGCGACGACCGTATCCGGGTCGCAGACGGCGGCGATTCTGACGCCGCTCTGCAGCCCCCACGCGGCGAGATGCAGCCGGCCCGGCCCGGCGCATCCGATCACGGCGACCGCGAGCTCGTTCATTGCGCGGCGTCCGCCGGACGGCCGATTCGCGCAGCGTTACCTAGGCAGCCGGCAAGGGGTCGCTGGATCATTGCGCGGCGGCTCAGTCGCTCGCCGCCAGGAGCTTCAGCGCTTCCAGGTGGTGGTTGATCTCGTGGGTGATGAGCCTTCGGAGGGTGACGGTCGTGGCGATGGGCGAGGCCGCGGGAGCCGAAAGGATGAGGACCGCCTCGTGCGCCGTCGTCTCGCCGGACTCCACTTCGGTGATCAACTGCGCCGCCTCCGCGTCGTCCACCCGCGTGGCGTATCCGTTTGCGTCCAGGAAGGAGAGCGCCGCGATGAACGCGGTGCGGACATTGCCCTCGCTAAACGGCCGCGTGCAGAGAAGGCGGTCAAGTAAATTGGCGGCCTGGCCCGGAACGTTGTGGCTGTCGCCGTAGCTGTACTGTCCCGCCATCGCGGCTTCGAGCGTCACGTAGTTGTACGGATTGACCTTACCCGTGATGCTTGTGTTGATCCACACGATATCGTGCGTGGTCAGATACTCCATCTCTCTCCCAATCTGTGCGATCTGCCCAATAGTTTACCCGGTTTTGGACAATTGACTCGGACCGCGCCGCCGCCATGGCCCCGTCGCAGGGATGCCGGGCTCCCCACGCCGCACGGCGAACCGGCAAGTCCAGACGCGGGCAGCTCTAACGGTTCCGTGGCGCATTACCGAACGTCCCGTGCGTGAGGAATTGCGCTGCGCACTCTGCGACACGTGCAGAGACGAGCATGCTCGTATGGGTCACCGGGAGCACCAGGTGGTCCGTACGGCCAGGGCAGCAGTCTCCTTTTCGGCCACAATGGTATCGTTCTGCAGGCCCGGACAGAGCAGATGGCCGAGCAGGAGGTTGGTCCTGCCCGCGATACTTCCCAGTTCGCAGCCCACGGGGATGGCGAGAGCTTCGGCGCAGGCCGCATCCGCAAGCGCCGGTGTGACGATCCAGCGGCCTCCTGGCAGCCGCATCGCGCGGCGCGCGGCCCCGCAGCCGGTCAGCGGCGAGCCCAGCGTGACCACGCGGGCCGGCAGGAGCTCCGGGTAGTCGTCGAGCAGCCTTAGGACGATCCGGCCGCCGAAGCTGTGTGCCACGAAGCTCGGCGACTCGATGCGTCGGCGCGCCAGCATGTCGCTCAGATCCGCGGCCTTGCTCGCCAGCGTACCGGCCCACGGGTTCGTACAGAAGATGGCGACGCGGTATCGCCTTGCGCGCAGCCTCGCCGCGAGGACCGCCAACTCAAGACCGAACAGCCCCACGCCCGGCACGAGGACGACGATACGGCTGCTAGAGTCCACGCAGGTGCGGATTGGTCCGCCGCTCCGTACCGATCGTCGTCGGCTCCTCGTGCCCCGGAAGCACGCGAGTCTCGTCCGGGAGCGTCAGCAGCCGTGTGCGGATCGAGTGGAGCAGCGTGGCGTGGGACGCGCCCGGAAGGTCGGTGCGGCCGATACTTCCGGCGAACAGGCAGTCGCCGCAGAGCGCGGCATCCTCCACGACCAGCGTGACGTGGCCGGGCGAGTGGCCGGGCGTGTGCAGGACCGCGATCTCCGTCTCGCCCAGCACGAGCGGGCGGCCCTCCTCAAGCCAGATGGTGGGGTCCGGCGAGGCGGCGACCGTTATGCCGAACATGCGTCCCTGCTCCGGCAGCGCGCGCAGCAGCGGCAGGTCGGCCCTGTGGAGCGCGATGGGCAGGCCCGCCTCGGCAGCGTAGAATGCATTGCCGACCACGTGATCGAAGTGCGCGTGCGTATTGATCAAGTACCGCAAGTGGATTCCGCGCCGCTGGAACTCCGGCCACAGCTCCTCGCTTTCGAACGACGGGTCGATCAGGGCCGCCTCGCCCGTCGAGTCGTCCACGATCAGATACGTGTTGTTCCCCATAGGTCCCAGCGGGTATCGCGTAATCGACACGGACGCTTACTCCAAATCGCCGCGTACGGCTTTCGCCCACGCCTGCTCCGCCAGACGCTTCATCACCAGGCTCTGCTCCCAACGATCGCTGAACTCGCGCCCGTCCGGAAGCGTAATCGCGTAGCGCGGTGGCCCGAGCTCGCTCGCGAACGGCAGCACGTCGCCCGGTCCGGCGTCCGCCAGCCAGGCGTGCATTGCGGTCGCCCACAGTCGCACGAAAAACTGCGCCGTATCGCCGCTCCCGTCGCCCACGTCCACCTGGACGGCCTCGCCGTTCGATATCCGGCCGTGCATATGCGAGGTGCGCGACAGCACGGGCAGCAGGCGGTCCACGGCACGCTCCTCCTTCCAGCCGTAGAACTCGCCGCAGACCACGAGGTGCGACAGGTCGGCAGTGAAACGCACGTCCGGCAGAAGCTCGATCAGTTCGAGGATTTGCGGAAGATTCTCGGTGAAGTTGTTTCGGTGTATCTCGATGAACATCGCCAGTCCGGCGTCGGCCGACAGCTTGCGCCCTTCGCGGCACAGCTCCGCCACTGTGTGCACGGGAGTGAACGCGTCCGCGGGCTGCGCGAAGATGAAGTCCGCTTTCAGGCGCACGGCACGCGCCACGGTCGCCCGTACGTCGTCCAGCGAGAACGGGCGGTGGCCAAGGATGAGGCGCAGCCCGTGCCGGTCCAGCGCCGCGCGGTGTTCGGCCTCGTTGGCATCGGTCAGCCAGCACTCCACGGCCTCAAATCCGGCCTCGCGGACTCGGGCGAACTTTTCGTCCAGCGTCCACTCGGTCGCGCCGTTCATCGGCAGCTTGCGCAGCGACCAGAGCGAGTGCTGCACGCGCAGCCGCGGCGCGTTCGCGCTTCCATCGTTGTATCGCGGCATCGGCTCCGCCATCTCAGCCTCCCCTACTCCAGGTCCGCCAGTATCCGGCGCGACTCCACGACGTCGAGCGCCATTTGGCGGCGCAGTGCGTCCAGCGATTCGAACTTCAATTCGGAGCGCAGCCGGCGCACGAATCGGAGGCTCATCGCGCTCCCGTAGATATCCTCGTCGAAATCGAGCAGGAAGGTCTCGATCGATCTTCCGGCGCCATCGACGGTCGGCCGGTCGCCGATGCTGCAGGCGCCGGACAGTTCACGTCCGTCGTCCAGCCGGACACGTACCGCGTAGATGCCGTCCAGCGGGACAACCTGGCGCCAGGCCCGCGCGAGGTTCGCGGTAGGGAACCCAAGCTCCCTGCCAAGCCTCCTGCCCGGCACAACCGTCCCTTCGAGCCAGTACGCGTGACCGAGCACGCGCTCCGCCTCTTCGATTTCGCCGGCGCGGAGCAGCTCTCGAATACGAGTGCTGCTTGCCGGCGCGCCGTCCACCATGACGGGCGGAAGCGCCGTAAGCCTGTATCCCAGCCGGTCCTGGCACGCCTCAAGGAGCGCGACGGTCCCCGCGCGGTTTCGCCCGAAGGAGAAGTTGTCGCCGACCACGATGGCCGTCGCGCCGAGCCGGTCACGGACGATCTCTTCGAGAAACGCCTCGGGGGGCAGCGAAGCAAGGTCGTGGTCGAAGCGCGCGATGACGAGGCCATCCACTCCCAGAGCCGCGATGTGAGCGGCTCGCTGCGACGGAGTCGAAAGGTAGTCCGGCGCGCGCTCGGGCGCGAGCAGGTCGGCGGGGTGCCGGTCGAAGGTGAATACGAGCGACCGTGCGGAGCGGGCTGCCGCGTCCGTGACCGCGGTACGAATGATAGCCTGGTGGCCTACGTGTACCCCGTCGAACGTGCCGATTGCCACCGTTGCGGGCTCTGCGGGTCGCGGGAGCGACGCCAGCCCGTCGAACAACTTCATCGCGATGCAAGCACCTTTACCGGCCGCAATACGTCGCCTGTCCGCCGCACGATAGCAACGACCGTTGCGCCGCACAACGCGGCAGCCAGGTCTCCGGTCGGCGATGTCGCGCCGCCGTGCGCGGGCAAATCGATCTGGGCCGGCTGGCCCATGCACAGCCGGCACGCCGCGCCATCGTCGATCTGAAGCTTTTCCATGCCACGCAGCCCGTCCGCCAGAGATAGGAGAGCCCGATCCGCCGCGCCAACCGAGGCCATGCTTTCCAGCTCCTCCAGAGCGTGCGCGTCGGCGAGCCTGAAGCCGGTCGGCTCGTCTTCGCCGACCCACGTTCGTCGAAGCGCCGACATGTAGGCTCCGGTGCCGGCCGTGGCGCCCAGGTCGTCCGCGAGGACCCGGATGTAGGTGCCGGAGGAGCACGTTACCTCGAGCGTCGCAGTGGCCCGTGGGCCGCTCTGGAAACTCGTCATTTCGAGCTGCGAGATCGTCACGGGCCGGGACTCTCGCTCGACGGTGATGCCGTCGCGCGCCAGCGCGTAGAGCCGCTGGCCGGCATGCTTTCGAGCCGACACCATCGGCGGAATCTGTTCTATTCTACCTCGAAAGGCGGGAAGGAGACCGGCCACGTCCTCGGCGGTGAGGCCCGATGCGTCGCGCTCCTCGATCGTCGCGCCGGAGCCGTCCATGGTGTCGGTGCGCGCGCCGAAGACGAACTCCGCGCTGTAGTGCTTGGAAGAGGCCGTTAGATACTCCGCGATGCGCGTGGCGGCGCCGAGACAGAGGACGAGAATTCCGGTCGCGTCGGGGTCGAGCGTACCCGTGTGCCCGACGCGCTTCGTCCGAAAGAGCCGGCGGACGCGGTCGACCACATCGTGCGAAGTCATTCCCGGCGGCTTGTCGACGACCAGGAAGCCCGTCGGACCGTCCGCGCGGCTCATGGCGCACCGGCCGGCGGCGTGCCGAGCTGCCGCGCGCACTCGGCGACCACGCGATCGACCGCATCCCCCAGCGGCGGCTCGATGGAGCAGCCGGCAGCCAGCCGGTGCCCGCCTCCGCCGAAGACATTCGCAATTCGGTTCACGTCGGCCCCCTCGCGCGCGCGGAGGCTGATCCGGACCTTGCCGCCCGGTACCTCGCGGAACAGGACGCCAATCGCCGCGCCGCGGACCGCCCGGACGTGGTTCACGATGCCTTCGGTCTCCGCGTCCTGGGCGCCGAACCGCGCATAGTCCGCCGCCGTCACCACGGCCCACGCGACGCGGCCATCTGGCGTTGTCTGAAGCGATTCCAGCGCGCAGCCGAGCAGCTTTAGGCTGGCGAACGAGCGGTTCTCGAAAACCAGCTCCGCGATCTCCGCCGGCATCGCCCCCAGGCGCTGGAGACGCGCGGCAAGCCAGAAGGTCTGTGGCGTGACGTTCATGAAGCGGAATGAGCCGGTATCGGTAATGACGCCGGTCATCAGGCAGTCTGCGATCGCGCCAGTCATCAGGTCCCGACCGAATCGTGAGCCGAGCGCGCGAACGAGTCCGTAGATCAGCTCTGCCGTTGCGGCCGCTTCCGGATCGACGATCCGAATGTCGCCGAATGGGGCGTCGCCGACGTGGTGGTCGATGTTTAGAAGGGTGGGCGCGGAGAGCAGCATTTCACGCTGGCTGCGGCCTGCGCGCTCCAGCGCGCCGGCATCGACCACAATCGCAAGGTCGAAGTCGCGCCGTTCCGTCGACGTTTGAATCCACTCCGCGCCAGGCAGAAACCGATAGATGTCCGGCACGCCATCCGTCGATATCGCGACGAGGTCCTTGTTCAGCGCCCGCAGTGCGTGGGCAAGGCCCAGCGTGCAGCCGAGCGAGTCGCCGTCGGGATTGACGTGCGACGCGATCACGACGCTCTCGGCGGCGCAGACCGCGTCGACCGCCTCCCGGTAGTATCGCCTCAACTCGCGTCGGTCGCGGCCTCGACCGCGCCCTCCTCCGGCTCAGGCGCAAGGTCGGCCTCGACGCTATGGAGCAGCTCGAATATGCGCTGGCCGCGCGCGATCCCTGTATCCTCGTGGAAGACCAGGTCCGGCGCGACGCGAAGGTGGGCGCGCCGCGCGAACTCGCCGCGCAGCAGGCCGGACGCGCTGTTCAGCGCCTTCAGGCTCTCTTTCTGCGCGGCCTCGTCGCCGAGAACGCTCACGAACACCTTGGCGTGCCGCAGGTCGCGCGTAATCTCCGCGCCGGTGAGCGTCACAAACCCGACCCGCGGGTCGCGCACATCGCGCCGAATCATATCGCTCAGCTCGTGGACCAACTGCTCCTGAATTCGCTCTTGTCGTATGCTCATCGTCCTGCCGGCCCTTTCTTCCGCACCGTCTACAGCATCTCCAACCGGACGTCGCCGACCTCTATCTCGGGATTTCGCTCCAAGGCCTCGACCAGCTTATCCAGCACGCCGTTAAGATGGCGCGAATCGTTGGAAACGCATGCCACCCCTATCGTCGCGCGCTGCCATTTGTCGAGATCGTCCACCTCCGCGATCGACACGTTGAACTTGCGCCGCGCGGTCTCCACAAGGCTCTTGACGATGGATCGCTTGTCCTTGAGCGAGCCCGCGGAGTGCAGGTAGATCGTTATCGTAAGCGTCCCTATGTGCATGTACTGTTGTTAAGCGGCAGGCAATCGCCCGGGCGGTTGCCTGCCGTCGAATGCCGAGCGCCTACTGCCGCATCACCTGCTTCATCTCGAAGCATTCGATCAAGTCGCCGGGCAAATACGGCTCGTTGTAATCGGCCAGTGTCAGGCCGCACTCGAAGCCCTGTGCGACCTCGCGTACGTCGTCCTTGATGCGCCGAAGCGTGTCGATCTTGCCGGTGTAGAGCAGCTCCGCGCCGCGCCGCAGCCGCACCTCGCCTCCGCGGACCAGCTTGCCGTCGGTAACGTAGCTTCCCGCGATCGTAATCCCCTTCGGGGTTCGGAAGCTCTGGCGCACCTCCGCCTTGCCCAGCGGCGACTCCTCGTAGATCGGCGTCAGCATGCCCTTCATGGCGCGCTCGACGTCTTCGGTCAGGTCGTAGATGATGTTGTACGTCCGGATTTCGACTCCGGAGCGTTCGGCCGCGCGAGTCGCCCCGAGATCCGGCTTCACGTTGAAGCCGATCACGAGCGAGTTGGTCGCCGCAGCCAGGTCCACGTCGGTCTCGCTGATCGGTCCTACGCCGCTCAGCTTTACGACGATCCGAACCTCCGCCTCGGTCTTGTTCTCCTCGATCTGCGCCAGCTCGCCCAGCACCGCTTCGACGCTTCCCTGCACGTCAGCCTTGACGATCAGGTTAAGATCCTTGACGGTCCCCTCGTTCACCTTGCGCGCCAACTCGGCAAGCGTAACGCGCTTGATCGTGCCTTCGAGCCGCGTGCTCCGGGCCTGTTCCGTCCGACTCTCGCCGAGAGCGCG
>DATGJU010000378.1:0-19745 GCA_035295045.1 Chthonomonadaceae bacterium | reverse complement strand
AGCGAGGCCATGCCCTCTTCAGGCGAGGCTGCCATGAGCGTTCTCCCTTCGCCGATGCCTACTTTATGCGCTTGAACGTAAAGGAGTGGATTTTCACCCATTTACCCTCCTTGTCCCTGGCGAACATTGCCGCCGCCAGCGTGTCGTCGTCCACGAGCTTGTCCTCGAATCGGTATACGCCCTTATCGCCGACCAGCCCGCCGAACTCTCCCGTGAACTTTCCGTCCTTCATCTCCACGAGGCCCTTGTAGATCGTATCGTGGCCGTGAAAATCGAGATAGTAGACCCTTTTCGCCTCAGCGTCCCAGCCGTAGAGCGCTTCCGCCGCGATCTCGTCCTTGGTCCCCTTGGCGATCACGCCGACCGCGCGGATCGCCTTGCCTGGTACCCGCCACTCGTACTTGAACTCGGCCACGAAGGCGCCCGTGGTGCGCCACGTGCCGCCGACCATGCGCCCGAGCGTCTCCAGCGCGGGGTCGATCGGCTTGACGGCAATCGCGACCGCCGGCGGATCCTGGGCCGGCGTCGACGCAGGGAGCCTGCTCGCAGCCAACATCAGTGCCAATCCCACCAGTGCGTGCATGTCCGTTTTCCTTGATTCGTTCTCGGTCTGGTCTAATCGCGGGCCGGGAGCGCATCGATTTCAATCTGGCCCCGCACGTAAATCTTTCGGTCCTCTTTCGCGCCTTTCGTGGACAACGGCCGATCGAAGATCACCCGGGCTTGTAGTCTACTCCCTCCTCCACGTAGGCGCGGAAATACTTCTCCAGGATCGCCTTGCTGCCGTCGCGGAACATCGCCTCTACGTCTTCCGGCACCGCGCCCCAGAGCGTCAATGCTTTTCGATAGATGCTGCCCGTGCCGTCCGAAACAATGGTCGCCATATCGCTCGATTGGAATTCGCGAGTCATGGCGCCGGGGCCGGAGACGCAGAACTTAGAGGGCGGCTCCCACCACACCACCATTCCGTGGTAAGCTCCGGTCCCGTCGCCCCACTCCTCGAAGAGGCGGCCACCGACGCGACACTCCATCACCATTCTGCCGGCCGGCCGAAATCGGAAGGGCCACCAGGCATCCAGTTGAACCGTCAGGGCGTCGAACACACGCTCGGGCGCTGCCTCGACGCGCATCTCCGTCTCGATCTTCACCAATCGGCCCGCCTGCAGCTCCACGTCTCCCCCTCTCTGTCCCTCGGCAAACTGTTTCAGACGGAACGCCGTCTCGGCCGCCATGCCCGCGTGAGCGCTGACCCAGCGTTCGTAGAGCATTCGCAGCGGAACGGCATTCAGGTGGTTGAGGCGGCGCCGGCCCTCGCGACGCACAAGGAGCAGGCCGGACTCTTCGAGCACGCCGAGATGCTGCATGACGGCGAAACGGCTAAGCTCCGGAAACGCCTCCGCGATCTCGCCCGTGGTGCGCGGTCCGTCGCGGAGCGAGTCCAGTATCGCGCGGCGCGTCGGATTGGACAGTCCGCGCCACACATGTTCAAGGTCCGACTTCATAATATGTTATACAAGTATAACATATTAACTGCTCGCACGCAACTCGCGTGTTGAGTTTTCGGGAAAACGGGTTGAATTGCAAGGCGCCGGCTGCGCGCCTGCTCAAGTGGGCTGACCGGGGATCTCTTGGCCAAGGTAGCGGAAGCGGGGGACAGCCACGCCATCGACTTCGACGGTCCCTGCAAACATTGCGCCCGGCCGCACCCAGAGGCGCGGGCCGGGCGAATCGTAGAGCGCCACGTAGACGACGAGCCGCTCCATCGTCTCCGAATGAGCCGCCGTGCCGAGCACCAGGTACTTCCGACCCTTGTAGTGCTCGTATACGCCGGGAACGATGGCGGGCGAGTCCTCATCCATGGCTGGCAGGTCGGTCAGGCCGTCAGTCGGAGTACTCGGTCTTGTCGTTTGATGAGGTGAGCGTGACGCATCCGCCGCCCGAGGCAAGCTTGATGCTCAGCGTCGAGCCGTCGGTGAGATCGATGTCCAGATCCGCGCCGCGCTGCCGGACGGAGTCGACCGTCCTGCCTTTGAGGAGCTTGCTTAGTTCCGTGTTCATAGCCATTGCAGTCTGTACCTCCGGGTAGTCTTGCGAGTCTTTGCGTTCAGTCTCGGCCGATCGCGGGCCATGGCGCGGCAATTGTAACACAGTGGCCGCCCGGTGTCAACGCGCGATCGACCAAGCTTGTGACCAAGTCGTGGATTGCCCTGTCAAGGGACCTGACGCTCGAATGCGGCAAGCCTGCCGCCACGGGTATAATAGCCGGACGGCGCGCAGGCGGCGCAGGCGGTCCGGCAGGACGTCGCGGACGCGTTGGGCGATGGGATCAGGCGCATTGCGCGCGCTGCCGACTAGCGCCGGGCCCGCCGCCGGATTCTCGGACCGGCGCGCGTGTCTGCCCGGCGGCGCACAGTGAGAGGCGGAGATGGCGGCACGTTAACGACAGAGGAGTGCGGATGCGGGCGGCGGTCTATCGCGGTATCGACGATGTGCGCGTTGAGTCGGTGGACGTCCCGGCGCTCTGCGATGGGGAGGTCCTGGTCCGCGTCGAGGCATGCGGCGTCTGCGGCACCGATCTCAAGAAGATACACTACGGCCTCGTGCAGCCCCCGCGGATATTTGGCCACGAAACGGCCGGCACGATCGTCCAGGTCGGCGCGGGCGTGCGGGACTGGGCCGTCGGCGACCGGGTCGCGGTCAACCACCACGTGCCGTGCCGCAAGCCGGACTGCTTCTTTTGCAGCCGCGACGCATTTGCGCAGTGCCCCGTCTATAAGCGGACGGGCGCGACCGCCGGCTTCGAGCCAGCCGGCGGCGGGTTCGCCGAATTCGTACGCGTGCTGGAGTGGTGCGTCGGCGGCATGGTGCGGCTGCCGCCGCGCTTTCCCGCGGACGAGGCGAGCATGATCGAGCCACTGAACACCTGCCTGAAGGGCGTCCGCATGGCGGGACTCCGCGCTGGCGACACGGCGGTCGTGTTCGGCCAGGGCCCGATCGGCATGCTGTTCACGCAGCTTGCGCGCATAGAGGGCGCCACGGTAATCGCCGTGGATAAGATCGAGTCTCGCCGGCGAACAGCGCTCTCGCTCGGCGCGGCGGAGGCACTCGACCCCGCGGAAGACGTGGTCGAAGCGGCGTTCCGCGCATCGGATGGTCGCGGCGCCGACCTTGCGATCGTCGCCGTGCCGAGCACCGAAGTCGCATCCGCCGCCTTTCAGTTCGTTCGGCCGGCCGGCAAGGTGCTCCTTTTCGCGCAGACGCGGCTGGGCGACTCGATGGAGGTGGACGCAGGCGCGGTCTGCATGCAGGAGAAGGCGCTCATGGGCTCCTACAGCAGCGACATCAGGCTCCAGGACGAAGCGGCCTCGCTGATCTTCACGCGGCGCGTCGACGTCCGGCCGCTGTTGACGCATCGGCTGCCGCTCGAGGGCATCGCCGACGCGATCGATCTCGCCGCCCGCCCCCGCGAAGGATCGCTCAAGGTCATTGTCGCGCCACAGGCGTAGGCACGGGGTTTTCGATCGTGACCACCCAACAGACCATGCTCTGCGCAATCCTATACGGTAAGGAGGACGTGCGTATCGAGCGCGTCCCCGTGCCGGCGGTCGGTCCCGGCGAGGTGAGAATCAAGATCGGCGCGGCGCTCACGTGCGGCACCGACGTTAAGGTGTTCCGCCGCGGCTACCACGCAAAGATGCTCCGTCCGCCTACGGCATTCGGCCACGAGCTGGCGGGCACGATCGACGCGGTCGGACCGGAAGTGGAGGGCTGGCGAGAGGGCCAGCGCGTGGTCGCCGCGAACTCCGCTCCGTGCGGCGCATGCTTCTATTGCAGCCGCGGCCGGCCGGAGCTGTGCGAGGACCTGCTCTTCATGAACGGGGCCTACGCGGAGTACATCACGGTTCCGGCGAGGATCGTTCAGCAGAATCTGCTCCGTATCCCGGACGATCTCCCTTTCGAAGAGGCCGCGATGACGGAGCCGCTGGCCTGCGTGGCCTATGGCCTGCACGACACGCCGGTCCAGGCCGGTGAAACGGCGGTTGTGCTCGGCCTCGGCCCGATCGGGCAGATGTTCGTGCGGCTGTGCCACCTCGTGGGCGCGCGCGTAATCGCCGCTGGCCGCAGGCCGGCCCGGCTCGATCTCGCGGCGCGCCTTGGCGCGGATGAAGTGCTGGACGAGCAGAAGCACCCGGATTTGGCGGACGCGCTGCGAAACCAGACTGAGGGCGGCCGCGGCGCGGACGTCGTGATCGAGTGTGTTGGCCGGCCGGAGTCCTGGGAGACGGCGATCGCTGTGGCGCGTAAGGCCGGCCGAATCAGCCTGTTCAGCGCATGCCCGGCCGACACCGCGATACAAGTCGACACGCACCGGATCCACTACGACGAGATCACGCTGAAGGGGACATTCCACCATACGCCGGCGACCGTGCGGCAGGCGCTCGACCATATCGCGTCGCGCCGCGTGCCGGCCGCCGAATTCATCCAGCGTCGCGCGCCGGTGTCGCAGCTTCCTCAGATACTTGCTGAGTTGGCGGCGGGCGGCGGACCGGTGAAGACGGCGATTCAACCGGGCGAGTAGACGGATAACCGCGATTTTCGGTTATATTTAGGGGCAATGAGCGCAACGACCGTAACGCCTGAGCTTCATGAGCCGGCCTCCGGCGACCTGCACGCGGCCGATGGAATCGACCATCCCTACCGCGTGTCGGCAGTCTATTCGCTGCCGGACGCGAACCGCTACTGTGAGCGGCTTGCGAAGTCGCACTACGAGAATTTCCTGGTCGCCGGAGTGTTCTGCCCGCGCCCGCTGCGTCAGCACTTCTATAATGTGTACAGCTACTGTCGAATCAGCGACGACCTGGCGGACGAGACGGGCGATACCGCCAAGGCTCTGCGGCTGCTGGACTGGTGGGAGGGCGAGCTGGATGCGATGTACCGCGGTGCGCCCCGGCATCCTGTGTTCGTCGCGCTGGAGCAGACGGTGCGCCAGTTCGGCATCCCGGCCGAGCCGTTTCGCGATCTGCTGACCGCCTTCCGCAGCGACCAGCGCACGACCCGCTACCCGACGATGGACGACGTGCTGGCCTACTGCCGATACTCCGCAAATCCGGTCGGGCGGCTCGTGCTCTATCTGTGCGGCTACAGCGATCCCGAACGTCTGGCGCTCTCCGATAAGACGTGCACCGCGCTGCAGCTGGCAAACTTCTGGCAGGACGTGAGCCGCGATCTGGACAAGGACCGGATCTATCTGCCGCAGGACGATATGGCCCGCTTAGGCGTCACCGAGAAGCAGCTCTTCGCGCGGCGCTTCACCCCGGCCTACGCCGAGTTGGTCCGGCACGAAGTCGCCTTTACGCGCGGCCTGTTCGAGGAGGGCCTGG
The DNA here is from genome assembly GCA_035295045.1 of Chthonomonadaceae bacterium. GTDB lineage: Bacteria > Armatimonadota > Chthonomonadetes > Chthonomonadales > Chthonomonadaceae > DATGJU01. The sequence goes on along the minus strand of DATGJU010000378.1, from coordinate 14,364 downwards.
GACTCTGCGCCCTGGTAGATCGGCGTGTGCGGCTGGACGTGGAGATGTTCAGCCGCGGCGGCACGGAGGTCCTGCGCCGCATCGAGCAGTCCGGCTTCGATACGCTCACGCGCCGTCCGTCCGTCTCCAAGGCGCGCCAGTTGGCGATCCTCGCCGGCCGGCTGATCGCCCGATGACCGCCCCATTGCAGGCCATGCCCACCGACCTTGCGGTATCGTACGCCCACTGCGCCCATGTCGCGAAGACGCAGGCACGGAACTTCTACTTCTCGTTCCTCACGCTGTCGGCGGAGCGGCGCGCCGCCATGTGCGCCATCTACGCCTTCATGCGCTACAGCGACGACGTCTCGGACGAGGCCGCCGCGGACCGCAGCAAGGCGGACGAGATGCGCGCGTGGCGCACCGCGCTGGACCGCGCGCTCGAGGGCGACTACGGCGACAGCCTCATTCTGCCCGCCTTCCACGACACGGTCCGGAAATTCGCGATACCTGCGCAATACTTCCACGATCTGATCGACGGCACCGAGATGGACCTCACGAAGAGCCGCTACGAGACCTTCGACGAGCTGCACGGGTACTGCTATCGCGTGGCAAGCGTCGTCGGATTCGTCTGCCTGCACGTTTGGGGATTCGAGCCGGATAACGGCAGGGCACTGGCGTACGCCGAGGACTGCGGTCTCGCCTTCCAGCTCACGAACATCCTTCGCGACGTGCGCGAGGATGCCGAGCGGGACCGAATCTACCTTCCGCAGGAGGACCTGCGCCGTTTCGGCGTGACCGAGGCGGACCTGCGGTTCGGCGCCCTGACCGACAGCTTCCGCGCGCTCATGCGCTTTGAAGTCGACCGGGCCAAAGACTACTATCGGAGGGCCGCAAATCTGTCGCCGCTGGTCCACGCCGCCGGCCGGCCGACGCTCTCGATCATGATGAGCATCTACCGCGGCATCCTCGACAATATCGAGCGCAACCGCTACGACGTCCACTCCCGTCGCGCCCGCATTAGCACGCCCCGCAAGCTCGGTATCGTCGCCGGCGCGTGGATTAGGAGCAGGATCTAGGGAAATGGGATTTTGGATTTTGGATTACCAGGCCCCGCCATCGGCGCATGACGCATGGCCGGCCCCTACGCCGCACACCCCAACCCCTGCACCCAAGGCCCTACATCCGTCCTCATGCGCTCTGCGATAGTCATCGGCGGCGGCGTGGCGGGGATCGCGGCGGCTTGCGCGCTGGCGGACGCAGGGATGCGCGTCGAGCTGATCGAGAAGCGGCCGATGCTCGGCGGGCGCGCATCGTCCCACATCGACCCGCGCACCGGCGAGCTGCTGGACGAGTGCCAGCACGGCACGATGCGCTGCTGCACGAACCTGGCGGATCTTCTGGAGCGGCTGGGCGTCCACGACCAGATCCGCTACTTCGACGCGCTCCACTTCCTCGATGGCGATGGCCGCCGCTCGACGATCGACTCCTGCGGCCTTCCGGCGCCTCTCCACACGGCGCCGTCGTTCGCGCGCTTCAAGTCGCTTTCTCTTGGGGACAAGATGGCGATCGGCCGCGCAATGGTCGCCATGCTGCGCGCCGCGCCCGGGCCGGAGTGGGACCGGATCGACGCGGCCGCTTGGTTCGCGCGAATGCGGCAGCCTGAGCGCGCGATCGCGCGCTTCTGGCGGCCCATCCTCGTGAGCGCCTGCAATGAGGAGCTGGGCCGGATCTCCTGCACTCACGCCTTCAAAATCTTCCGCGACGGCTTCCTGGCCAACGCGCAGGGCTACCAGTTCGGCGTTCCGCGGGTCCCGCTCGGCGCGCTCTACACGGAGCCCGCGGTGCGCTACATCGAATCGCGCGGCGGGTGTGTGCGCCTCCGGACGACCGTCGAGTCGCTGGACTTCGACGCGGAAGGGAGGGCTGCCGGCATCACACTGCACGCGGGCGCCGCACTGCGCGCCGACTGCGTGGTGAGCGCGCTGCAGTCCGACCTGTTGCGCGCTATGCTGCCGGCGGAGCTGCGCGCGGCCTCGCCCTACTGGGTAGCGCTCGACGTGATCGAGCTTTCGCCGATCATGGGCGTCCACCTCTGGTTCGACCGCGAGATCGACTGCCCGCCCGCGCTCGCCGTCCTGGACCGGCCGATCGAGTGGATTTTCAACAAGACAGCCGTCTTCGACCTGCCATACTCGTCCCCGGCCACCTCGCCCGCCACGTCCGCGCCGCCGCGCAGCGAGGCCAGCCAGCCAGCCATCACCGCCGCCAACGCCATGCCCGCCGCGTCGCCCGAATCGGCGCAGTCCTATAGGTCCCATCCGTCCCATAGGTCCTATATGCCCCAGGCCCACACTGCCCCCGACCAGCTCCCGCCCCCATCGGGCGGCGCATACCTTAGCCTGGTGGTCAGCGCTTCGCGGAGGTGGGCCGGCGTGGCACAGGAGACGATCGTGGAGGCGGCGTTGGCGGACGTGAGGGCCTGCCTGCCGGAGGCGAGGTGCGCGCGACTGCTCCGGTCACGCGTGATCCGCTGGCCCAAGGCGACTTTCTCGCCTTTGCCGGGCGTGGAGGCGCTGCGGCCGGACCAGCGGAGTCCCGTCGCCGGCCTCTATGTAGCGGGGGAGTGGACGCGCACGGGCTGGCCGTCTACCATGGAGAGCGCGGCCCGCAGCGGCTATCTCGCCGCCGAGCGCGTCCTGGAAGACGCAGGGCGGCAGGTCCGGCTCGTCGCGCCGGACCTGCCGCCCTCGTGGCTCGCGAAGCTGCTCGGCCGCGGGTTCTGATGGGATAGGCGAGCCCCGATCCTTGGGACTTTCACGATGTTGCGCAGAATTACGCTCCGAATGCCGGGCGTATCTATCGACCGCGTTAACGGCCGTTTAGGCCGTCTACTTGGCGGACTTCGTCAGATCTTCCAGCGCCTGCTTGTTCTTCTCGTTGGCGAATGGCTTCGTCGGGTCCGGCGCCGCGCCGCCGCCGCCCCCGCCGCCAAATCCGCCGCCGCCTCCACCGCCGCCGACGCGGGTCCCGCCGCCGCCGGGATAGCTCGGCGTCGGCATGCCGCCCGCGGCCGTCACGCCGCCGCCGGACCCACCGACTCCGCCTCCAGCTCCGCCGCGGCCGCCCCCGGCGCCGCCACGACCGCCGCCGCCCCCGCGCGCCGGAGGCGTCATGAGGGCCACGGCCTCTTTCTGCGCGGGAGTCAGGCTCGCGTTGAGGGTGTCAAGGTCCTTCTTCGCGGCATCGTCGCTCAGCGATTCGTCTGGCTTGATGCTGCTGAGGACCGGACCGATCGTCTTCATCTGCGCCGGCGACAACCCGTTGATCTTCTTCATGGCGTCCATATAGACCACCAGTCGCGCAAGGTCGCGTCCGTTCGTCGGCCCCGGCGCGCCGCCGCCACGGCCTCCACCGCCGCCACCGGCTCCGCGGCCTCCTCCGCCTCCCCCTCCGCCCATTGCCATCGGACCGCCCGGACCGCCGCCGCCGCGCTGACCCTGCGCCGACGAGCCGCCGCCGGAGTCTCCCTTCTCCTGTGCGGCGCGCGCGTAGAAACCGATCACCCCGCCAATTACGACGCCGATGATGGCCGTCGCGAGGGCGGTGGGGATCGCTGGTCCCTTAGATACCATTGCTGTTCCTCCTCTGGAACGATGATGAATAGCTCGCGGCCGGAGCGCGGGCAGAACGTTGTAGGACAGGGATCGAGTAGTGCGAGTCGGCGGGAGTCGGGGCCGCGAGCGACTCCCAGTTGTTAGGACGACGGCGGACCATCGGCGTATTGCCCGGTTTGTGCGCCCTACCGCGCGGCGCGGCCATGCGCCGCGCACGTTCGATGCCGCCGCCGCTTGATCGTCAGGCACGCACGCGATACGCCATTCAGGGGCGGCCGTGCGCCGCGCACGTTCGATGCCGCCGCGGGGGGGCGCAGGGCGGGAGGGCTACGTCTCGTCGCGGTCCATCCACTTGTCGACGATGGGCGAGTGGAACAGCGCCATCCGGTCGAGCAGCACGGCGGCGTCGGTGTCCGTCAGCAGCAGGCTGCGATGTTCCGGCCGGACGAATCGCTGGTCGAGCGCATGGTCTGCGAAGTCCAGCAGCAGGTCGAAGTATCCGCCCACGCTGAGCAGCCCGCACGGCTTGCGGTGGATGCCAATCTGTGCCCACGTCACCACCTCGAACAGCTCTTCCAGCGTTCCAAAGCCGCCGGGCAGCGCGAGAAAGCAGTCCGACAGGTCCACCATCTGCGCCTTGCGCTCATGCATCGATCCGACGACGCGCAGCTCCGACAATCCGCCGTGCGCCACCTCCTTCGCGGCAAGCGACGCCGGAATCACGCCGATAACCCTACCGCCCGCGGCAAGCGCCGCATCGGCGACCGCGCCCATCAGCCCGACGCGCCCGCCGCCGTAGACGAGCGTATGGCCGCGGTCCGCCAGTAGGGTCCCGACCGCCCGCGCCGCGTCCAAATAGGCCGGCTGCGCGCCGGGGCTCGACCCGCAGAAGACGCAGACGCTCTTCACCGCCGCGCTCCCCTGACAGGCCGGCCAGCCCGACGCATTGCGCCGCGGCCCGTGGCGCAGCTCGTGCCCGGGGCCGCGCATCGCCGGTTCAGCTCGGATCCATCCCGGTCTTCGGCGCGCCAGGCTCTCATTGGTGCCGGACGGTTCAGTTCGTGAGCACGGCGCCGACGCTTGACGTCATAGCTCGCGGCACGGCAGGCCCTCATCTCTGCTCCCGAAGCGAAGGTTTCCGGTCGGCGGCTTGCTCGGCGAGCGCCCGCGCCGCGCCGGGCGGAAGCGTCTCCTCGGCTTCGAGGGCATCCGCCGGCGGATTCGTCCCGCCCGGCGTGTCGTTAGGTCCAGACTGAGCGCGCTGGGCGGGCGTCGCGGCGCTCGGGGTCGCGTCCGCCGCGTCCGCAGGATCGCCGGTTTCGAGGAGACCCGGGTGCTTGGCGAGGAAGTGCCGCCACATGTCCTCTACCGCGATCGGGAGCTGCTCGGAGTCCTGCTCGAACATCCGGCGCCACGCGTCCTCCTGGCTCCGGATCTGCTCGTTTGCGTACAGGCGGAAGGCCCAGAACACGTCCGAATCGTATGTGCGATCTCCGAGCACGACCGCCAGCGAAAGAGTGTCGCAGAGGCGCCGCACGATCTGCAGGAATCCGAAGCCCGCGCCCTCCGGCTGGCACACGGCGAACCGAAGACTCAGGCTCTCCAGGTCCGTTCCGCCTGGCGCCCGCTCGCGACGCCGCACATGCGCCTCGACGATATACTGCCCGCCTTCCGTGCCGGCCGGATCGCCCGCATCCACCGGGAGCGTGGCCGTCAGCCGCGTATCGCGATCCGCGTGCGCCGATGTGGACGGGAGGTTTGGCAAAGCAGGCGGCGGGGCGGCTGATTTGCGCGTCTCGCGATCCGCGTGCGGCGGCGTCAGAGTGCCCGCAAGCTGTGCGGGAGCCGGCTGCCGTGCGAAGCCCATCTGCTGAAGCGTGGTCACCGCCGCGGCCACGGTAGCGCGCGGCCCGGTCGAAGTAGCGGCATCCAGCGCCGGCCGCTTCACCGGCTTCGGCTTGAGTATCACCCCGTAATCTTCAAGTCCCATCAGTTCTCTCTCATCGCCGCCAGCGCCTATCCACCACAAGCCGCTGACCACATATTACGTTCCACCTTGCGCGCCCGTTAACACCGATCGCAACGCCAGACCTCACGTCCGCAGCCCACAAGCCAGAATGAACCGGTCGCCCCAGTAGCAGTTATAGCCGAACTACGGACCCGCATCCACAAGCCACCGATTGCCTCTACAGCCGTTACCGTCGAGCAAGGGAACCGGAATCCACAAGCCACAAGCCACAAGCCACAGGCCACCAATCTCACCGCCAGGGCTGCACCGGCAGCGGGCAGGTGAGCCGCGAGATCGACGCGGCCGGGACCGGCTTTCCAGCCACAAGTCCGGCCAGGATGCGGTGTTGCCCGGAGGCGATCGCCCGGTTAGACGCGACGATGATGAAGCCGCAGCCCGAAAGCTGCTGCTCGGCGAGCCAGACGAACTCCGGCCGCCGTACGGCCTCCGCCCAGGCGGCCACGGATTCCCAATCGACGGCACGCTGGCCCAGCGCCGGGTAGAATCCGGCCGTCTCGGCAAGGAGAATCGCCTCGGCAATAAACTGGCAGTCTCGCATAGCCGCCTTCGGGGAGGGTAGCTGGTAGCTGGTAGTCGGTAGCTGGCAAATGCATCAGCCAGGAACCAGGAACCAGGAACCAGCTACCTGCTACAAGCTATTAGCTACCAGCTACCGCATCCACAGCCATCTGGCCGGCTTCGAGCGCGGCGAGTCCCTCCTCGATCGGGATCGGCTCCGGCTCGCCGGCACGCATGGCCCGGACGAAGTGCGCGATGTGGCGATCGGTGGTCTTTGCGAAGTCTCGACTCTCGTCGTCGAAGAAGTGGCTGTTCCAGACCTGCGCCAGCGACTCGACGCCCTTCTGCTCCTGGTGAGTCTGCACGAGATCCGGCCGCGGCGCGTACTCGAACCGGCGGATGGCGTCGTCCACCCGCACACGGCCCCGGTCGCCCAGCATCTCGAACGCGTAGATGTCGGCGTCCTTGTAGTCGCCGTCGACGCCCGCGGCGAACGTGCCGACGGCGCCGCTCTCGAACTGCAGGCTCAGCGCCGCCGTCGTGTACTGGCCGGTCCCGCGCGGGTCGCATGCGTGCCCCTTGATGCTCGCGATGGGGCCGCCAAGCGTCTGGAGCACGTTGAAGCCGTGAGACTGCATGTAGAGCAGATGCGCAAGCGGCCGCTGCTGCCGCTCCGGGTAGTGGCCGCCGGTAAATCGCCACTGAAACAGGATCGGCCGGCCGACTTTGCCTGCGGCGACGAAGTCCTGGACCAGCCGGAACGGGGTCGCGTACCGGTGGTTGAAGTTGATGCCGCAATAGACGCCCTGCCGGCGGGCGAGCGCGACCAGCTCGCGCGCCTCGCTTACGTCCATCGTCAGCGGCTTCTCCAGGAAGCAGTTGACGCCCGCCTCCAGCGCCAGCTTGTAGGGCGCATAGTGCCGATCATCCGGCGTGATGATGCTGAGCAGCTCCAGCCGTTCCTTCTCGATCATCTCCGCCAGGTCGAGATAGGGGCGGGCGCCATACTGCCGGCCGATCCGCTCCGCACGCTCGCGGTTCGCGCTGCCGCACACCGCGACCAGCTCCGTCTCCGGATTGCGCCAGTACGCCTCGATGTGAACGCGGCCCCAGTTGCCCGTCCCCATCACCCCTACGCGCAGCGGCTTGCTCTCCGCCAATCCTCGCCTCCTCGGCAGCCGTCAATGGACCCGCGTCCCTTTCCCCGTCCGCCTTCGCGATCCCTGCTTCTGGAAGTCGGGGAGGGCCACATCCACACACCCTCACGCCAGGCGGACCGTTTTGCCGGTGCGGGCGGCCTGGTAGGCGGCCTCGATGGCGCGGACGCACTTGAGAGCCTCCGAGCCGGGGGCGATCAGCGGCGCCTCGCCCCGGATGGCCGCGATGAAGTTGGCATCCGGGCTGGACTTGGGCGGCAGTTCCGCCTCCGCGACAGCACGTGTCTCGCCGCACCACTCCTGCCGCCACAGCGCAGCGTCGCCCGGCGAGCGCCAGAGGCCCGCCATATCGCCCGTGGCCGAGTAGTGCCCGACGCCGAAGTACTTGTCCGTCGGCGGGCGCAGGTCGCCGATCACCAGTACGTTGCCCATCGCGCCGTCGCGGAACCGCAAGGTGATGTTTGCGCGCAGGTCCAGCTGCGGATCGTCCATCTGCGCGGAGACTTCGACCACGTCCAGCCCCGTGCCGATCAGGAGCGCGCTGAAGCAGTGGTTGCCGACGTCCTGCAGATAACCGCCTCCGCCCAGCGCGGGGTCGGCGCGGAACTGCGTGGGAACGATCGGGAACTCTTCGTGATCGGGCTCGAACTCGGCGTTGCCGAAGAAGCCGAGCGCGTCCGGATTGGCGAATCCGGTGCAGGAGACGTGGACCAGCCGGCCCAGGCCGCCGGACCGGATTTGCGCCGCCGCGTATCGGTAGCAGGGGTCGTAGGCGTGGCCGAAGTAGACGGCAAGCGGCACGCCCTTCGCCTCCGCGAGCGCCACCAGCTCCTCGCCATCGGCCGAGCGTATGGCGAGCGGCTTGTCGGTCAGCACCGGCAGGCCCCGCTCCAGCGCCGCCTTGACGTGCCTGTAGTGCAGCGCGTGCGGCGTGCAGACGATAACGGCGTCGAGCTTCGCATCGTCCAGCATCTCCCCGTGATTCGTGTAGGTCTGCGGGACGCCGGCCTTCCGCGCAAAGTCCGCCAACTGATCGGGATCGCGCCGGCAGGCCGCCACGACCTCTACGCCCGGCACCCTCTTGAGCGCCGGCATGTGCGCCGCGAACGCCCACCAGCCGGCGCCGACGATGCCTACTCGGATGGGGCGGTGGCTCATGATGGGGTGATGGGGTGAGGGGGTGATGGGGTGAGTTGCATCTTGGGCCTTCCTATCGTTGTGCTGGCGCGCGCTTGTTGACGCCCGACATGGGGAACGTCGCACTGCGCGGCTGCCTTAGTCCGCTCTCGAGGGCGCTGGCGATCCCCGCGATTGCGGCCGCCACCGCCGCCGGGAACGTCGCAATGCGTGGCCTCCTTAGCGCGCTCCGGAGGGCGCTCGGCCGGAGGTCCCGCGTCATCGCGATTGGCCCGGCGCCCCCGGGCTAAGTTCGCATCCTGACCACGGTCGCGCCTTCGCCGCCCTCGCTGCCTTCGCCGATCCGGAACGAATCGACGGACGGGTGGCCGCTCAGGAACTCCCAGACGGCCCGCCGCAGCGCGCCCGTGCCCTTGCCGTGGATGATCCGGACCTGCCCAATGCCGGCGGCGGCCGCGTCGTCCATGTACTTATCCAGCAGGGGCTGCGCCTCCTCCACGCGCATGGCGCGGAGCATCAGCTCCGGCGCGATGTGGGCCGCCTTCTGCATCGCGATCTCGCTTGCGCCGGACGTGGCCGCGGCGGTCCGGCGGCTGGTCCGCTTCGCGGCCTCCGAGGCCTCGGCCCTGTTGAGCGGGCGGATCTGCTCCAGCGGCAGCGTGACGCGCATTGCGCCGATCTGCACGGGCACGACGCCGTCCCGTGGCGCCTCCAGCAGGACGCCCTCGCGGTTCAGCGAGATGACGCGGACTGTATCGTTCGCGCGGTAGACGTGCGTGGGATCGACAGGCTCCGGCGGAGCCTGCTCGGCTTCTTCCGGCGCGAGCGACTCGTAGGTATCCTTGCGCAGCGTGTTCAGCCGCTGCCGCACGGACGGCCCCTTGCGCGCGCCGAGGTGCATCTTCTGCAGCTCTTTCAGGATATTCTCGGCCTTGACCGTCGCGCGGCGGATCACGTCGCGCGCCTCCTCCTGCGCCTGCTGCCGGACGGTCCGCTGCACGTCCGAAATCTGCTTCGCGCGCGTCTGGTACTCGTCGCGGGCCTTCTGGGCCTCGTTGCGCGCCCGGAACGCCTCGCCCTCCGCCTGGCGGGCGCGCTTCCGGCTCGCCTCGATCTGCTGTAGCAGCTCGCCGGTCTCGATCTCGCGGTGTGAGAGGAAGGAGCGCGCCTCGTCGACGATCTCCTTCGGCAGGCCGAGCCGCGACGCGATGTAGAAGGCGTTGGACGAGCCGGGCACGCCGAGCAGGACGCGGTAGGTGGGCGAGAGCGTCTCGCGGTCGAACTCGACGCTGGCGTTCTCGACACCCGGCCGCGCGTAGGCGTACTCCTTCAGCTCGCCGTAGTGGGTTGTCGCGATCACGCGCGCGCCGCGGGCCATGAGATGGTCGAAGAGCGCCTTGGCGATGGCCGCGCCCTCGGCCGGGTCGGTGCCGGCGCCCACCTCGTCCATCAGGACCAGCGCGTTGCCGCCGATCGTCTCGACGATGCGGACGATGTTCTTCAGGTGGGCGCTGAAGGTCGAGAGGCTCTGCTGGATGTCCTGCTCGTCGCCGATGTCGGCGAATATCTGGTCGAACAGCGCGATCTCCGACTCGGGCGACGCGGGGATCTGAAGGCCGGCGAGGGTCATCAGGGTGAGCAGTCCGAGTGTCTTGAGCGTCACCGTCTTGCCGCCGGTGTTCGGCCCCGTGATCAGCAGCGTGGTGAACCGCTCGCCCACCTCGATGTCTATGGGAACGACGGCGCCGGGGAGCAGCGGGTGGCGCGCGTTGACGAGCCGTACGATGCCACGGCGGTTGAGCCGCGGCTCCTCGGCGCCCATCTCTTCGGCCAGGACCGCCTTCGCGTGGATCACGTCCAGATGGCCGAGGATCGAGATGACGCGCTGCAGCTCGTCGTAGTAGCTGCCGACGAGGCCCGAGAGCTCGCCCAGAATCCGGCCGACCTCCTGCTCCTCGCGGATGGTGAGCTGCTTCAGCTCGTTGCCCAGCTCGACCACCTGCGCCGGCTCGATGAACACCGTGGCGCCGGACTGGCTGGAGTCGTGCACCAGCCCGCCGAAGGGCCGCGCGTACTCCGCCTTGACCGGGATGCAGTAGCGGCCCTCGCGCACCGTCACCACGAACTCCTGGATCATGGTCCGGTACTTGTCGCTTGCGAGGATGCCCTGAAGCCGGTCGTTGAGCCGGCTCTGAGCGATCTTGATCTGGCTGCGAAGGCGGCCCAGCTCCGCGGAGGCGCCGTCCTTCACCTCCGCGCTCTCGGCGATCGAGGTCTCGATCCGCGTCTCGGCGAGCTGGAGAACGGGCAGATTGGCGGCCATCTCGCCGAGCAGCGGGTAGCCCTCTGAGCGGCTCGTCAGGTAGACGCGCATGCGGCGGGCGGCTGCGATCGTGTGCATCGCGTCCAGCAGCTCGTGCGGCGAGAGGCGCGTGCCGATGCGGGCGCGCTCCGCGGTCTCCCGGATGTCGCGGATGCCGCCAAGCGGGAGGCCGCTGTCGTTATCGCGCAGCTTGCGCGCTTCGGCCGTCTCCTGCAGGCGGCGGGTGACGGTTTCGGGGTAGGGGAGCGGCTCTAGCTGCGCGGCGAACTCGCGGCCCAGCGCGCAGGAGGTGTGCGCCGAGAGCCGGTCGATGACCTTGCGATATTCGAGGAGTTGAAGTGAATGCGCGTCCATAGTTGAGCCGTTCCGTGCGCCGAGATTTCGGGCGGCACACGGGCCGCCCCCCTCTCTATCGTAAGCGCTCCGGTGTTTGCTCATTATGGCAGATGCATCTCTGTTTTTCCAGGCGAAGCTAAGCCGCCCTGGCAGCGCGGCCCTTCGTGGCCGCCGGCACAGGACAAATGCCCCGTTTCCAATAAACGCTAGGCCGCCTTCGGCAGTTGGCCGCCTAGAGCCACGTCGGCTTCGGCGAGCAGGCTTTCGATCATCGCCAGGTTGGACTCGCCGTAAGACTGCAGCCAGGGCGTGTCCCGCGTGTCCATAGCCCGCGCGAGCTCCGCGCTGCCCTGCGGCCTGGAGAAGTAGTAGCCCTGGGCCACGTCGCAGACCATGCCCTGAAGGCTCAGCACCTGCTCCAGCGTTTCGACGCCCTCCGCCGTCACATCCATGTTCAGCGATTTGGCGAGGTGGACGATCGCCGCCACCACCGCGTCCGATTCCGGATGGTTGTTCAGCCGGCTCGTGAACACCTGGTCGATCTTGATAGTGTCCAGCGGGAACGCGCTCAGGCTCGCCATCGAGGAGTAGCCTGTCCCGAAGTCGTCGAGCGCCAGCTTTACGCCGAGGTCGTGGAGCTCGTCCAGGCGGCGGATCGCCGTTTCGGTATCCTCCATCATGACGCTTTCGGTTATCTCGATTTTGAGGCTGCCGGCCGGCAGCCCCGTCCGCTCAAGCACCTCGCGGACGCGGTCCACCACATCCTCGCGCTGCAGCTGCTTCCCGGACAGGTTTACGTTCATCGTGAGCGCCCGCAGGTTGGGATAGGCCGCGTTCCAGGCGACAGCCTGTCGGCAGGCCTCCTCCATCACCCAGTAGCCCAGCGGAATGATGAGACCGGTCTCCTCCGCCACGCGAATGAACTTGCCCGGCAGGATGAGGCCCTTCTCCGGGTGCTGCCAGCGCACGAGCGCCTCCACCCCGGTGAGCAGGCCCGTCTTCAGGTCGATCAGCGGCTGATAGTGGACGCAGAACTGCTTCAGCTCCAACGCCCGGTGAAGCCCGACCTCCAGCTCGATGCGCTCCGTGAGGCGATCGTTCATGCCGGCCTCGAACAGGACGTAGGTCGCCTTGCAGGTCGACTTGGCCTGGTACATCGCCGTGTCCGCATCGCGAATGAGCGCGTCCGGATCGAAGTTCGCGGCATCGGTGTACGCGATCCCCACGCTCGTTCCGGAGCGGCTCTCGCCGCCCGTCAGCTTGAACGCCGGTTTCATCGTCTCGATTACGCTTTCGGCAACGCGGCGCGCCGCGTCCACGGTCTCCAGGCCGTCCAGAACGATCAGGAACTCGTCGCCTCCGAGCCGCGCGACCATGTCGCTGGCTCGCACGCACTCTTGCAGCCGCTTAGCCACCGCGATGAGCAGCTCGTCGCCGGCGTTATGGCCCAGGCTGTCGTTGACGCGCTTGAAGTTGTCGAGATCGAGGAAGAGGATCGCCTTGCCGCCGGCCCGCTCGGCGCTCACCATCTTCTTGAGATGGAACAGCACGTGAAGCCGGTTGGGCAGCCCGGTGAGCGCGTCGTGGAACGCCTGATGCTCGATCTGCCGGGTCCGCTCCGCAACCAGCGACTCCAGGTTTTCGCTATAGAGCCGAAGCCGCTCCTCCTTCTCGCGAACGGAGAGCTTCATGTCGTCGAATACGGTCTGGAGCAGGCCGATCTCGTCGTTGCGGACGCTCGCGAACGACTCCGGCCAGGCGCCCGCGCGGATCACTTGCGCGGCGTGAATGATTCCCTCCAGCGGCCGCGTGAGGCCGCGGGCGACCATCGTGCCGATGGCAAGCGTGAACGCCAGCGCAATCGCCGAGATGACGAGGAAGGCCGCCTCCATGCGGCGGAGCGGCGCCATCGCGGCGTCATAGCGCTTGAGCGTCACGTAGCCCATCTGGTCGGCCGCGCCGGTGGCAGGCAGCGGCGCGTAGAGCACGAAAAACCGGGTCTTGCCGATCGTCTCGACCTCCGGCCGGCGCGACGGAGTCGGAATCCGGGATGGCAGCGGCAGCGACGCGGAGACGACGCGGCCCTGGTAGAGAAAGGCGACGTCGCTCTGGACCGCCTGCTTCAGCTCTTGCGCGGCCTGATCCTGAATCGCCTGGTAGGCAGTGAGGGTCCCCAGCGTCTCCCGGTTGACGGGCGCGCGGATCGGGATGCTCACCGCGAGTAGTAGGCGGCCGTCGCGCGCGATCACGCCGGTCCAGGTCTCGCCACGGAGGGACTTCACGATGCCCGGCTCGGCAGAGAGGCCTTCGGCCGGAAGCATCCGCGCATCGGTGCAAGCGAGGAGCCGGCCCCTGGAGTTTGTGATGACGACGCAGTCCGCCTGAAGCTGGGTGAGGAACTCTTTCGCGCTGTCCGCAACGGTCGCGGGATCGTCGGTCTGAACGGCGCCGACGACCACCGGGAGGCGAGTCAGCAGGAGCGACTGGTTCAGCAGGGCCGCGCTGCGCTCCTCGACGAAGCGCTGCAGGATCTGGCCGGTCGTGGCCAAATCACGCTTGACCTGGCCCTGCACCTCGCCGTTCGCGCTTATGGCGAGCGCGCCAAGGAGGAGCAGGGCGAGGCCGGTCACGGCGCCGGCGATGAGCAGCAGTATGCGACTACACAGGGAGAAGCGCATGCGGATCCGTCCGTTCTCCGCCCATCCCTGGGCATCCGGAGCTCACTTGTCCCTCTTGATCGCCAGGCTGACCGTCGCGCCGGCCGCCTCCACGGTAAGAGGCTGCGTAACGGCTGCGCCCGACTCGTGCCACACGCGAACCGTGTAGGATCCCGGAGGCACGCCGGCGATCTGGAAGTGGCCGCTCTTGTCGGTCTTGGCGAAATAGGGCGTGTCCACGACGATGATGTAGGCGCTCATGTCCGAGTGAACGTTGCAGAGGAGCTGGACGACGCCGACCTTGTCGAACGTGATGCTCTTCGACGCGCCGCTCGGGTACATTCCCAGGTCGAACTTGCTCGCCTTGAAGTAGGCGAATACGTTATGGAACACCGTGTCATTGTTGGGAAAGTCGACTTTCGTCCCCTTCGTCACGACGAGCACGTGGGGAAGAAAGGTCTTCTGCCGCTGGTCCATGACCGCCTTCGTCAGCGGTGCCGCGGTCTTGCCGCCCTCGATGGTGACCACCGCGTCGCGTGCGGCTCCGTGCCCCGCCATCGAGACTGTTCCCGTGACGCCGGCCGCACCCGCGGCGCCCGAGACTGCCAGCAGCGCCAGGCAGACCAACCCGT